>JAOAPF010000373.1 GCA_025462755.1 Edaphobacter sp. | reverse complement strand
ACCGCGAGCAGCAGGTGCCGCAGTTGATGAATGCGCAGTTGAAAAAGCTGAACGACCGGGCGAAGCTGTTGAACGATCTGAAGAAGGCGGCCGCGGAGATGAATCTTCCGATGAAGACGAGCGACCTGGTGGGCAAGGAGGCTCAGGTGCCGGAGCTTGGCGCGATGAGCGGGCCGGGTTCGGTTGCGTTCTCGCTGGCGAAGGGTACGATCTCGGGGCCGATCAATACGGGGCGGTCCGGTGTTGTGCTGAGTGTCCTCGACAAACAGGAGCCGACCGCGGACGATATCGCGAAGAACTTCAATGCGACTCGCGAGAAGCTGCTGAACCAACAGCATGAAGAGATCTTCCGCGTGTACATTGGCGAGCTGACCCAGAAGTATGAGAAGGGCGGCGCAGTGAAGTACTCCCAGAAGCAGCCAACGCCCGGCTCGTCGCCGTTTGGGAATTAATCAGTAAGTTGGCAACTAGCGAATACCCCGGGGCTTCGGCCCTGGGGTAATTTTTTTGGGCGGCAGATCGCTGCGATTCAGGGATGTTTGTTGAGTGGAGTCGACGTGATGAGGGTGTGGTCGTCTTTGTAGACGATCTTGCCGTTCAGGATGGTCATCTCACATTTGATGTCTTTGAGCTTTTCGGGCGGAATGGCGTAGAGATTCGAATCCCAGAGGGCTATGTCCGCTCTCTTGCCGGGCTCGAGCGTGCCGACCTTGTCTTCGAGGAAGAGAAGGGGCGCGGCCCATGCGGTGTAGGAGCGCAGGGCTGTGTGCACATCTACGGCTTCGGACGTGCCGAAGGGGTGGGTGCCGGCGAGAGTCTCGCGCTCAACCGATGCCCATAGACCGTAGCGCGCGGCGAGGGGAGTGACGTAGTAGTCGGATCCTCCGCCCCAGCGGACTCCGTTATCGAGGTAAGTCTTGAGGGGCATAGTGCGGGGGACGCGATCGGGGCCGAGGCTGGCGGTGATTGTCTTGCCGATGGACCAGAGGAAACCGGGTTGCAGCTCCGGATAGCCGGCGTCGTACTGCTTCTGCAGGGTGGCCATGGTGCTTACGGCGTGGGGTGTCGGGAGATAGGCGTGGATGATGGTGTGGCGGAGGCCGGGCGTGGGGGTTTCTTTGAGGAGTAGAGCGTAGGTGTCGACCACCCAATCGATGGCGCGGTCGCCTATGGCGTGCGTCCCAACGGTTATGCCGGCCTGATGGAAGAGGCGCACCATCTGGCGGTAGACTTCAGGGTCCATATTCGGGTAGCCGACATTGCCTTCATCGATCTCGGTGAAATTCTTGTGCCATGGTTGGTAGACCCATGCGGTTCGGCCGGCGGTACTGCCATCCATGAAGATTTTGGCGCCGCAGGCGACGAGTCTTCCGTCGCCGAGGGACTGCGGAGGACGAGGGTTCTTCTGAATCTCTGCTAACGCGGCCTTAGCGGTTTCGAGCGAGTTATCTGCGCGCCAGAGCATGCAGACGCGCTCGTCCAACTTTCCTTCAGCGAGCAGCTCCTTGTAGGCGGTCCATGTGCGAGGGCTGCCGATTTCTTTGATGGCGGTCATGCCTTCATGGTGCAGGTTTTCGATGCTTTTGAGGATGCCCTGCTTGCGATGCTCAATGGAAGGCTGCGGGATGATTGCAATCATTGCGACGTTGGCCTGCTCCTTGAGGACGCCGGTAACGGCACCAGAGGCGTCGCGATCGATGGTGCCTGCGGGGGGATTCCTGGTGTCGGCGTTGATGTGCGCGAGGCGCAGAGCGTAACTGTTGACCGCACCGTAGTGTCCGGTTATGTTTTGCAGCCAGACCGGGTTGTTGGGTGAGACTTTGTCGAGGTCGGAGGCGTAGACGTATCGGTTCTCGGCGAGTTTGCCCTCGTCCCAGCCGGAGCCGAGTACCCATTCGCCGGGTTTGGTGATGGCAACCCTCGTCTGGACGCGGCGGACGATCTCGGCGACGCTTTTGGCGTCGGTCAGCTCGATGTTGTACAACTCGTCGACGCCGCCATCCTGATAGTGGCCGTGGGTGTCGATGAGTCCGGGGGTGGCGGTTCTGCCGTGGAGATCGAGGACCTGGGTATGCGCGTCGATGAGGGCGAGTATCTGCTGCTTTGAGCCAACCGCGATGATCTTTCCGGCTTGTATGGCGAGAGCTTCGGCGACGGAGTCCTTGGCGTCCACTGTAAGGATGGTTCCGTTAATCAGCACCGTATCGGCTTTTGTCGCGGCCTGTGCGGATGCGGTTTTTGTGAGACAGGACGTGGAGAGGCTGAGCAGTAGAACAGCGAAGAACAAGAACGCCTTGCGGGACAGAGCTATCTCAATCACAGGAACCCCTGTTGTCATTAGTTGATTTGGTGTTGGGCGATCGTATCATGCGGTCGTGGCCGCCGCCGACGTATGATTTTTGCATCCTATGTTGAAGGTTTCGGGGGTTTCGATGAGTGGGGAAGCAAGCAATCAGGATCGTCTGTCGGGTGTTCTGCTGCATGTGACGTCGTTGCCTTCGTACGGTGGGGTTGGGGATTTTGGGCCTGCGGCGTATGCGTTTGTGGACTTCCTGGCGGCGGCGAAGCAGCGAATGTGGCAGGTGCTGCCGTTGAGCCCGACGGGATATGGCAGCTCTCCTTACTCGGCGTTGTCGGCGTTTGCGGGTAATCCGGTGCTGATCAGCGTGGAGCTACTGGTGCGCGATGGATGGATCGCGGGGGAACGGATCGCAGGGCTGCCCGGACATGATGGACCTGCAGACTTTGGGGCGGCGCATCGCCTGAAGCTGCCGCTAATCGAGGAGGCGGCGGCGAACTTTCTTGATCGTGCGCCGGACGACCAGCGAGCGCGGTTCCATAGATTCTGTGAGGAGAATGTCTCGTGGCTGCCCGACTATGCCATGTTCAATGTGCTGCGGCGAATCTACAACTACGCCAGTTGGAACGAGTGGCCGCCGGAATATGCCCGCCGGCAAGACGATGCGATGGCGAAGGTGATGAACGAGCATGGCCGCGAGCTGGCGATCGAGCAGGTGATTCAGTTCTTCTTCAACGAGCAGTGGTGCGCGCTGCGGGCCTACTGTGCGGAACGCAAGATTCGCGTTCTGGGCGATGTTGCCATCTTCGTGAATATGGACAGCGCCGATGTGTGGACGCATCCTGAGCTCTTCGAGCTGGATGAGAATCTGAAGCCGGTTCGCATCTCGGGCGTGCCGCCGGATTATTTTTCACCGACGGGCCAGCGCTGGGGGAATCCGCTGTACAGGTGGGGGCTCATGAAGGAGCGCGGATTCGATTGGTGGGTGGCGCGGATTCGGCGTGCTTTGACGCTGTATGACGTGATTCGCCTCGACCACTTCCGCGGCTTCGAGGCGTACTGGTCGATTCCTGCGGACGAAGAGACTGCGATCAATGGGCAGTGGGTGAAGGCTCCCGGACACGAGCTCTTCCAGCGGCTGAAGGAGGTCTTCGGCAACCTGCCGTTTATCGCTGAGGATCTCGGTCTGATCACGCCTGAGGTGGACGAGTTGCGCGAGCACTTCGGCATGCCGGGAATGCGGATTCTGCAATTTGGGTTTTCGGATCGCGGCGCGCATCTGTATCTTCCGCACCGCTATGTTCCGAACACTGTCGCGTACACCGGCACGCACGACAACAATACGACGCTGGGCTGGTGGCGCGAAGATGCGACTGAGGTGGAACGCGCTCACGTGCAGACGTACCTCCAAACGATCGAGCATGAGGGCGACATCGTGTGGGCGATGATGCGCGCGGCGGCGCGGTCGGTCGCGAACCTGTGTGTTTTTCCCATGCAGGATGTGCTGCACCTGGGCAGCGAGGCGAGGATGAATACGCCCTCGGCGGGGGCGGGGAACTGGACCTGGAGGTACAACCTGCATGCGGTGCATCCCGACTTCGCGATCAAGCTGGCGGCGTTGATGGAGATGACCGATCGCGACGGCTACGAGAAGCCGGTGGAGGGCGGCGAGGCGGGCAAGCCGGTCGAAGAGGCGTCGAAACGGGCAGAGCTGGGCGCGAACGTTTAGACTGGAGAGGTACCTTACTTTTTCAGGAGCAACACGAATGCCTCTCTCTGGCGAAGCCATCCGCACCATGAACTACGTTGACGATATTTCTGTAACATTGCGCCGGATTCTTGCGGTGCTGCCATCGTTGACTGACGACGAACGCCAGCGCGTTTCAGATCACATCAAGGCCGCGGAGCCGAGCTACGAATCTGTGATCACGGCTGTCGCGAGCAAGAAGTGAACGAGGCGGCTGCGGTCCAGCCGTCGGTTGAGATTCGCAGGGTCGCTGTCATCGGGGCCGGGGTGGCGGGCCGGAATTTTGCTTTGGCGTGTGCAGGCGCGGGCTTTCATGTTGTGCTGGAAGACGTGATGCCAGCCAATCTGCGGAAGGCGGAGGCGGACTACGCCGATCTGAGCCGGCGCGGAACTGCAGGCCGGCTGGAGCTGGCGTTGACGGTGGAAGATGCCGTTCGTGAGGCGGATGTCGCGTTGGACTTCGTGCCGGACGAACTGGAGTCGAAGCTGGAGATCTTCAGCATGATCGACCGCATGGCCCCGCCGAAGACCATTTTGTGCACGCCGAGTTATGCGCTGAGCATCACGGATCTGGCTTCGTGTGTGTACCGCCCGGAGCGGTGCGTTGCAGTGCGCGGCAATCTTCTTCGCGGGGATGCCGGAGTGCCACCGGTGGTTCGGTTGCTGTATCCGGCAGCGGTTGCCGGCTCGACGCTGGCGGCTGTGGATAAGTTCCTGCAGGCGCTTGGGGTTGAGGTGCGGCGGGAGGCTGATCCGGAAGTGCCATTGTTGATGAAGAACGTCCTGATGTAGGCTTTCGGTAGATTTCCGGGATCAATAGCAGTCAGCCGAGAGATCCACGAAGGGTGGTTAGGACAAGGGAACCGTTTGGAGCGCGTTTGCGTAACAAACTACGGGAGTTCTGAGTCCAATGATGGTCATGCGCGCTCTGTTCCATATCTTTGATCAGGTGTTTCGCTCGATTGGGGCTAACAAGCTCCGGTCGTTCCTGACGATGTTTGGTATTGCGTGGGGCGTGGCGTCGCTGCTGCTGTTGATTGGGCTGGGCGAGGGGTTTCGCTCGGGGCAGCGCAGGGGGCTGTCTGAGCTTGGCACCGACCTGATCATGATGTGGGGAGGCACGATCCCGGTGCTGCCGGAGCAACACGTGGGGATGCATCCATATAAGTTGACGGTAAGCGATGCCGACGCGATTCGCGCCGCTGCGCCCGATGTTAGGAATGCTACGGCCTTCATCCAGCGCAGCGATTTGAAACAGGTGAGCGAGTTTTCGAGCGCCGGCGGGCAGGTGATGGGCGTCGAACTGAGCTACCCCGAGATACGTCATCTACCGTTAGCACAGGGGCGGTTTCTCAATCTGGACGATGTGACCCATCGAGCGCAAGTAGTGGTTCTGGGCCAGAAGATGGAGAAACTTCTGTTTCCCGGACGCCCTTCGCTGGGAGCTTATATCACGCTGAATGGATACCGATTTCAGGTGATTGGCGTAGCGACCAAGATTGGACGCGGAAATAATGACGGGGACAATCAGAGGATCTATATTCCGCTCACCACAATGCTGGAGTTCTTCCCGCTGACTGGCGAGAACATACCGCCGGACTCGATCACGTCGATTCAATATCAACCGCTGACCGAGGACCTGAACGAGACGGCGAAAACCGAGGTGCATCGCATCATCGCCACCCGGCATGGGTTCGATCCCAAGGCCAAGGAGGCGTTTGAGGAGTGGGACACCATCAAGTCGAACCGCATGGTGGGGATGATCTTTACGGCGATGGATATATTTCTTGGAGGCGTGGGCATCGTGACGCTGGCATTGGGCGCGGTGGGGATCATCAATATCATGCTGGTGACGGTGACGGAGCGGACGAAGGAGATTGGACTGCGGAAAGCGCTGGGTGCGACCAACCGCAGCATTCTGTTCCAATTCTTTCTTGAGGGTCTGACGCTGACGGGATTGAGTGGCCTGATCGGCATTGTGGGGGCGGCTGCGCTGATGGGAGCCCTGGGTTCGGCGGTGGGGAACAACGAAATGGGGTTCGATCCGCCGCGGCTGGTGCCGTGGTCTGCGGCAATGGCGATGGGATCGCTGATGCTGTGCGGAATTGTGGCGGGACTCTATCCGGCACGGCAGGCGGCGATGCTGCAGCCGGTCGAAGCGTTGCGGAAGGAGTAGCGGCCTATGCTGAGCGACATCTTCGGGCAGGCAGTGGAGGCGATGAAACATAATCGCCGGCGGACCATGATCACGGTGGTGGGCATGGCGTGGGGGATCGCGACGGTGGTGCTGCTGCTGGCCTATGGCGCCGGATTCGGCCAGGCGTTCGAGAACATCTTTGCGCAGTGGGGCACCAACATGATCGGCGTCTTTCCCGGGCGCACCAGCGAACAGGCGGGCGGCGAGAAGGCCGGCGTCAAAGTGCGGCTGACCATGGAGGACGTCGAACGCATCCAGGAGACAGTGCCGGGAATTCTTCGCGTGGCGCCGACGGTGGACAAGACGGTTCCGGTGCAGAACGAGCTGCACAGTTTCAACTGGGACGTCACGGGGATTACCCCGGAACTGCAGTCGATTCAGAAGATGGAGCTTGCCGAGGGCCGCCTGCTGACGCAGGATGACGTGCAACAGCGGGCACACGTGGTGATCATTGGCTCGGAGGCGAAGACCAAGCTCTTCTCGGGCCTGTATGCGATCGGGCAGAAGATCAGGTTGAACGGCGTGAGCTTTGAGATCGTGGGGGTCCTCGGTCCGAAGATGCAGGAGGGCGATAACAACGACATCAACCGAGTCGTGAACGTGCCCTTCACCACGATGGGTGACATTAAAGACACGAAGTACCTTGACGGCATCTGGATGGACTATAAGGGCCAGCCGAAGGCGGTGGAGCAGGCGCTGCGTAAGACGCTGGCTGCGGCGCACAACTACCGTCCAACGGATCGGCGTGCTGTCTTCGTCGCCAACATTATGGAGCAGCTGACGCAGTTCCGCATGATCTCGCTGGGGCTGCAGGTGCTGCTGCTGTTTATCGGCGCGCTGACCCTGGGTATTGCGGGAATCGGGCTGATGAACATCATGCTGGTGAGCGTGCAGCAGAGGACCCGCGAGATTGGGGTTGAAAAGGCGCTGGGGGCGCGGAGACGGCATATTCTGTTGCAGTTTCTGGCGGAGGCGCTCGTGATCTCGGGCGTCGGCGGTGCTGGAGGCATTGCGCTGGCCTACGCGGTCGCGAGAATCGTCGGCAAGATCACGTTCTACAGCGCGCTGGCTTCGCACGCGGACGCCGGCGATATTCATCTGATCATCTCGCCAAACAGTGTTCTGATGGCTACGGTGATTCTGGTGATTGTGGGGACAATCAGCGGGATGATTCCGGCGATGAAGGCGGCGAGTCTCGACCCGATTGAGGCGCTCCGGTACGAGTAGGCCGCGCGCTCAGTGCCGTGGCGAATTTTCTACCGTCTCATAGATAGAAGGAGACGAGCGTCGAAAATCAGCTTCATTTCTTCCCGTAGAACATCTCTTCGATCTCCTGTTGGAAAATGGTCAATTAGTCTAGTCCAGACAGGAGCCCTGGAACTAAATCGTCTTAATTCTCGGTGCGTTGGCACTTGTAGGGTGTCTGCATGGAGGAACGGGCCTCGTTGACTGCGCCCTGGGTGTTGTCGTTGCTCTGAACCGCGAGGCGGTATTCGTTGACGGCGCGGTCGCGCTGCCCGGTGCAGTCGAAGATGCGGGCCAGTTCGATGTGGCTCCACACCTCGACCCATTTGGGGTCGCCGTCCCCGCGGAGGGCATCGCGGAAGGAGTTCGCGGCCGACTGGTAGTTGCGCTGCATCAAGAAGATTTCGCCGATACGATAGGCGGCAAGCGAGCTGTTCTTGTTGGCGTCGAGCGCCTTCTGGTATTCGACCAGTGCTGCCGTGAGATCTCCCTGGGCTACCTGCTGCTGTCCGCGCAACACAGCGACACGCACGGCAAGATCAGGCGTGCTCTTCAGCAGCCAGTTCTCGGGGTCGATCTGAATGCGGCGCGGGCGACCGAACGTCTCGACCGAGTAGTGCGAGTCGGGGCCTGAGACATCGACGCGGCGGATCTCTGTTTTGCCGTCGGTCTCGATGCGCAGCTCGACCGGCATGCGGAAAAGGTCAAGATCCTGCTCCACGGCTCCGACGGTGCGGAAGCCCTTGTTATCGCCGAGGCGGAAGACCGAGTACTTGTTCGTAAAGGCGGGAGCGCCGGTGCCGTCGAGCCATTGTGCGAAGAAGGCGGTCAGCTCGAGATTGGACTGGGTCTGCGCGGCTGATTCCACGTTCGAGGTGCGGATCGATTTGTCCGTATATTGCGACAGCAGGTCCCGCAGGAACTTGGCGAAGACGTCGTTGCCCATCTCCCAGCGGAGCATGTGGAAGACCATCGCTCCCTTCTCGAGCGTCATTGACTGGAACTGCGGGGAGAAGGGGTCAAGCCGGCCGATGGTAGTCAGCGGCTCGGTGTCGTAGGCCAGGGCGCCGGCAGAGATGTCGGTGATAGCGGACTGAAATGCATTCTTGCCGGCGGAGTCTTCGATGTACAGCAACTCGGCGTAGCGCGACATGCCGTTGGTGATCCAGGCGTCGTTCATGGTGGCGGGCGAGATCTGGCTGCCCCACCACTGATGGGCAAGGGTGTTCGAGAGCAGGCGCTGCTCGTTGCGCGCGGCGATGCGGCTACCGGCGATCGCTGCGATTTCGGGCGCCCATGCGGCGGAGACGGCGTCGTCGGGTAGCTCGACCAGGTTCATGTGCGTGGATTCGGGCTGGCCGAAGGTGCCGGACATATAGAGGTACTCGCGCTCGCCGGCGCTGGCGAAGTCGTGGGCGAATTCCTTGTGCTTTTCCGTGACGTAGACGCGCATATTGCCGGCGGTGATTGGGTCGATAAACTTGCCCGCGATGATGGTGCCGGGGAAGCCCGGCTTGGTCCACTTGAAGGTGAACTCGGTGCGGTTGCCGGGCAGGCTTTTTTGTGCGGCGACTCCGCTGCCGCTGCCGACGACGCGCTCATCGCCGGGTACGCGGATGTGCATCTCGGCGGTGAAGCGGTTGGTGAACAGGCCGGTCATGGGGAACCAGCGGCCGGGATAGAGCAGGATGCTGATCGGGTCTTCGACCGAGGCAAGCTTGATGCCTTCGACCGGGCTGGTGTCGGCCCCCTTGAGGGCGCCGGAGTACTCGAAGTGATAGGTGGTGGTGGTGCCCTTCGCCAGGGGCGTAGCCAGGGTAAAGCGCACGGTGTTGTTGTTGGTCAGGCGCTCATATTGCAGTGGTTTGCCCTGGGTGTCGGTCGCCTTGGTGACCTGCAGGCCATTGTTCAGTTCAAAGGTGGGGTTGTTCAGCTCTTCGAGCGCGGTAAAGGTCACATCGGCGGTTGCCGTCAGGCGATTCACGGCCGGGTCGAGATCGGCGTTGATTACGTAGCCGGTGATCTGCATCTGGACTTTGACCGGCGCGGCCCAAGCGGTCATAGCGACCAGACACAAGGGAAGCAGGATCGCGGCCGGTACTCGGAGAATACGAGAAAGAGCGGACATGCAGCTAAAAGTTCCTCAAACCATCATGGTACAGCTATCACCGCATGTTAGACGGCTGCCGTCGAATTTGGGCCCCATGCCTGCGGCTTTCCGGCCAAAAGTGCTTCGACTGCGTCGGAAACCTGCTGGATCGAGCCGGTTCCAGGGGGCGGCAGCAGGGCGCATCGAAGCGCGGCGAGGTCGGCGATCATGCGGTCGCGCTCGTGGGTGTCTGCCAGCAGGGGGCGCAGGGCCGCAGCCACGTTTTCCGCTGTGAAGCGGGTCTGCAGCAGCTCGGGGACGATGCGGCCTCCGGCAATCAGGTTCACCATGGCGATGGGGAGGTTGCCGTCGAGGTCCACCTGGGTGGGGTCCCATATCTCGGGCGGGTAGCGAACCAGGCGTTTTGCCAGCCGGAAGGTGAGCGGGGAGACGCGATAGACGACCACGAAGGGGTTTCCGATGACTGCGGCCTGGACCGTCGCCGTGCCGCTGGCGACCACGCTGGCTCGGGCGTGATGGAGGGCCTCGCGGGCGTCAGGGACGAGGCAGATACGGAAGGCCTTCATCGCGGAATCGACATTTGCAGGCCACCAGTCGTCGTGACCTGCGATGTAGTTCGCCAGCTCATTGTGGTCGATGGTCGAGGCGACGGGCAGAATATAGTCGCAGCCCAGAGGGAAGCGGTGGGCCATCTCCATCATGACTTCGAGGTTCGCCGTGATCTCCTTCCATCGGCTGCCGGGCAGAAGGGCGATCCACTGCTTTGCCGGGTCCAGGCCGTGGGAGGCGGCGTACTCTTCGCGGGAGCTTGTGGGCCTCGGCAGCTCAGCCAGCGGGTGGCCGACGAACCGGGCGTCGACCCCCCGAGCGCGGTAGAAACGCTCTTCAAAGGGGAAGATGACCATCATGCGGGTGACGCGCTGCTGTACCCAGCGGAGGCGGCGGCGCTTCCACGCCCAGAGCTGTGGGCTGACGAAGTAGATGACCGGGATGTCGAGTTTTTTGAGCTCCCTGGCAAGTCGGAAGTTGACATCGGGGAAGTCGATGAGGACGGCGACATCGGGACGCCGCTTTTTGATGGAGGCGACCAGGCTGCGATAGGCTGCATAGACGCGGGGCATGTGGCGGATGACTTCGGTGATGCCCATGTGAGCGACGTCTTCGGCCCGCGCGATGCGCTCGAGACCCGCGTCCTCCATCTCCTTGCCGCCGAGGCCGAAGCAAGCAAGCTGCGGCAGCCGTCGGCGAAGCTCAGTGATAACTTGCGCGCCGTAGTGGTCGCCGCTGGCTTCTCCGGCAGAGAGAAAAATTTGCGAATTGGGTTTGGTCGCGATGGAACCAGTGTAGATTTTCTTGAAGGAATTGTATGGCACAAAGTGCAGTGAAGAGATTTCGCGCGGAATTGGAACCTCTGCAGGGAGGGCTTGGGTGGGTTGTCGCCTGGATTCCGTTTGATGTGGAAGCGGCCTGGACGAAGATGGTGAGGCTGCGGGTGAAGGTCGAGGTGGGCGGGGAGGTCTTCCGGACGTCTCTGTTTACGGCGACGCAGCGGGGCGGCCATTTTCTCCTCGTGAACAAGAAGATGCAGAAGGTCGCCGCGGCCAAGGTCGGGGCGATGGTGGACTTTACGATCGCTCCTGATCTGGAGGAGCGTACGCCGACGGTTCCTCCTGAGCTGGCGAAGCTGCTGAAGACCGAGAAAAAACTTGCGAAGTGGTATGAGGGGTTGAGCGAGCCGATACGGTGGGAGATTGCGAAGTGGATCGACGGAGTGAAGAGCGGAGAGGCGCGACAGCGGAGAGCGGAGCAGATCGCCGAACGGCTGATGTCAGCGATGGAGGGTGAGAAGGAGTTGCCGCCGGTGCTGGAGGTGGCCTTTCGGAGAGTCCCTGCAGCGCGTCAGGGTTGGGACGCGATGACGAAGGCGCAGCGCCGCTCGAATCTGCTGGCGGTCTTTTATTATCAGAGCCCGGAAGCTCGCGAGAAGCGGGTAAGGAAAGTGGTGGAGGATTGCCTGAAGGCGGCGGCCAAATGAGGGAGGCACTTCTTACTCTCCTGCTCAACGTGACCAGCCGCCTGCTGCTTCGCAGCGACCGGATGAACGGCATCATAGAGCAGATGTTGACCGCCTTCACCTTCGCGGACCAGCGGCTGGTTATTCCGAGCGGCAAGAGAAGATTGTCCGCTGTCTACGTCTCTGCGGGTGAGGAAACTCCAGCGGTTCTGATCTGCCATGGAATCGGCGAACTGGTGGAATACTGGGGAAGGGTGCAGAGCTTGCTGAAGAGGATGGGCGTCTCCTCGCTTGTGTTTAATTACTCCGGGTATGGGACGAGTTCGGGCATCCTGACCACAGCACACTGCGAAGAAGATGCGATCGCGGCTTGCAGGGAGCTTGCAGGCCGGGGACACCGGTCGATTGTTCTGCTCGGATTTTCTCTGGGGAGCGGGGTCGCCTGCGCAGTGGCTTCGCGTGTCGGCATTGATGGGTTGGTTATGTGTGAAGGATTTTCAACGCTGCGCGAGGCAGCGATGGCGATGGGTTTTCCGCGATGGGTGACCCGCATGGTACCCGATGCCTGGGACACGGTCCATCGAGTGTGCGAACTAGAAAAGCCGGTGTTGGTTATTCACAGCGATGTGGATGGCCTGTTTCCGATGTCGATGGCGATGCGCGTCGCACAGGCCTGCGGGCCGCGTGGACAGTTGATCGTGATCAACGGCGTCTCGCACAATGCGCCTATCTTCGCACCGACGGAAGATTACTGGAAACCCATTGCAGCGTGGGTGAAGCAGAGATCTTCGGAAATTTCTGAAGGAAGATTGCCGGTGGCAAGTGACTAGTCTGCGCTGAGGGGCTGAAGCGGAGCGGTGGTATCGGCGCCGGTGCCGAGTTCCTGATCACGGTACTGCAGTTGATAGAGCTTCCAGTACAGGCCGCGATGCGTCAAAAGCTCCTGGTGGGTGCCGCGCTCGCGAAGCTGTCCCTTGTGCATGACCAAGATGGTGTCCGCGCGCTGGATGGTCGAGAGGCGGTGGGCGATCAGGATGGAGGTGCGTCCGGTGATCATGCGCGAGAGTGCGAGACGGACACGCTGTTCGGTCTCAGTGTCGACGGACGAGGTGGCTTCGTCGAGGATGAGGATGCCAGGATCGTGGGCAAGGGCGCGGGCGAAGCTGATGAGCTGCTTCTGGCCGGTAGAAAGCGTTGCGCCGCGCTCGCGAACGGGTTCGGCGAACTGAAGCGGCAGGGTGCGGATGAAATCGCCGACATTGACTTCGTCGCAGGCGCGCTCGAGCCGCTCGTCGGTGATCCACGTAGACCCGAGGCGAACGTTGTCGGCGATTGTTCCGGTGAAGAGGAACGGATCCTGCAGGACCACGCCGAAGCGCTGTCGCAATTTTTTCAGGTCCTGCTCGCGCACGTCCAAGCCGTCGACCAGGATGCTGCCGCGCTGGATGTCGTAGAAACGCATCATCAGGCTGGTGATGGTGGTCTTGCCCGCGCCGGTGTGGCCAACGATGGCCGCGGTCTCGTCCGGTTCTATGACGAAGCTGACCCCGCGGAGGATCCATTCGATGTCGGCGTAGGTGCGGAGGTCCTCGTCGGTTGCCGTGGCGATGCGGGCGCGTTGTGCCTCGTCGAGTTTCTGATAGGTAAACCAGACGTTTCGGAACTCGATGCGGCCCGAACCATTTCCGGCTACCGGGGAAGCGGGCGAGACGATGGTCGGTTCGGTGTCGAGCAGCTTAAAGACCCGCTCGCTGGCCGCCATCGCCGCCTGCAGGATGTTGTACTTGTCGCTGAGGTCCTGGATGGGGCGGAAGAAGCGCTGCGCGTATTGAATGAAGGCGATCAGCACGCCGAGGGTGACGGTGCCAAAGATGGAGTGACGCATTCCGGTGGGGAAGCCGGCGTTGCGAAGGATCGCGTCGCCGCCGAACCATAGGACGAGGGCGATGGCGGTAGAGCTGAGGAACTCGACGATTGGATAGTAGAGGGCGTAGGCGAAGATCGCGTCCGTCCACGCCTGTTTGTTCTCGGCGTTGACGGCAGAGTAGTCGTTGAAGGCGCGGCGTTCGCGGTTGAAAAGCTGCACGATCGGCATCCCGGAGACGTACTCCTGGGTGAAGGAGTTGATGCGTGCGGTCGCGTGGCGCTGGCGGCGATAGCTGTCGCGCACATGGCGGCGGAAGATGCGGGTGACGTACAGGATCGCCGGAATAACTGAGATAGCAAGCACCGCCAGCGGCCAGCTCATGCGCAGCATGATGATGACGATGAAGGCGAGGACGAAGACATCCTCGAAGATGGCGAGCACGCCCGAGGTGAACATCTCGTTCAGCGCATCGACGTCGGAGGTGACGCGCGTCACAAGCTTGCCGACGGGGTTGTGGTCGAAGAATGCGGGCGACATGCGCTGCAGATGGCGGAAGATCTGGCTGCGCATGTCGAACATGATCTTCTGGCCGGTCCACTGCATCGTGTAGGTCTGCAGGAATTCGAGAAGGTAGGTTACGAGAAGCGCGCCCAGGTAAAGAAGCCCGATCTGCGTGATGCCGGTCATAGGCTGCGAGCTGAGATGACGGGCGAGCCAGGAGAGCTTCGCCGGAGGCGTGTCCGACATGTAGGTGTCGACGGCGACCTTGACCAGATACGGCCCCATAACGTCGCTGCCGGCTTTGAAGATAATCGACAGCGCCGATAGCGTTGTCTGCAACTTGTAGGGTCGAAGATACGTCAGCAGCCGGCGCATCAGGTGGCCGTCGTAGGCTTTACCTGCGACCTCGTCGTCCTGCGCTGCCTTCTTTGCGGGCTCTTGCTTCGAGTCCTCCGGCTTTCGCTCGTCTGCCATGCGGTATCTATTTTAGATGTTTATGGCAGCGGTGGGATTCCGTTTGTCACAATGCTAAGGGGTTATGCCGGCGGAAACCGCGCCCAGCACGGCCCCCTGCCCGCTTTCCTGGGCAAAAACAACGACTCGCATCTCGCCTGGCCTCGCGTCCGCGGGCGCATTCAGGCTGAACGAAACCGGACCCGCGCCGAAATCCTTCAGCTTTCCAACCCGTTGCAGGCTCCGTACGACGCCTGCGTGCTGCAGGCGGTGACCACCGTTTTCACCGCCACGAACCTCGGTCGTGTCCCTGGGGTCTATCAGAGCGGCATAGAGGTCCGCCTTTTTGGTTGTCAACGGGGCGGGGGAAGAGACCGACGCGGAGACTTTCTGCGCGTCCAAAACAGGCTGCGAGAGTGTGAGCTTGATTTTGGGAGTTTGCGCGGCATGCTGGATGGCGCGGACCGCATGAGCGGCGTCATTGCCGACGAACTGATCTGTTCCGTCGACGATCATCTGCGGAGTATAAGAACTGTCCACATGCAGGCGCCCGCAGTACTCGTTCTGTCGTTCTGTGTATTGATGCGAGGAGAAACGATCGTGCCAGCCCTGGCCGTCCCAATAGTCCACATGCTCGCCTAGCACGATGATCTCCGCGCCACTAATGGGTTGCGTCTGGTCAAGCTTTGCCAAAAGAGCATCGGCGGGCGGACAACTGGAACAGCCCTCCGAGGTGAACAGCTCCACCAGAACCGGCGTGCGGTTCGTCTGTGGTGTCTGGGCGGCAGCGATAGCCGGTAAGGAAATAAAGACTCCGAGTAAAGCTGAGGCAAGGGCGAAAGAGCGAAGCTGTGACATGGAGGTCAACCTCTTGGTCATTAGAGCCGCGGAGCAAGTTTAAGTTACACCCCTGTAAACGAATCTGGCGTGAAACAATTGGAGTGAGGGCATATCGTTCGAAATGGCTGGACCTGTTGGCGTCTATATCTCGGTTCCTTTTTGCAAAGCAAAGTGCACCTTCTGCAACTTCGCCTCGGGAGTTTTCGGGGCGGAACGGATGCAGCAGTATGTGGACCGCCTCTGCGAGGAGATCCGGGGGGCGCGGTCCGCGGCGCAGAACATGGCAGCCGTTTTGCCTCGAGCTGTCGACACGATTTACTTCGGGGGCGGAACGCCTAGCCTGCTCTCGGCGCAACAGTTCCGGCAGATCTTCAAGCATCTGCGCGGAGAGTTCGACGTTGCCGGCGATGCGGAGTTTACGCTCGAGTGCGCACCGGGTCAGCTCTCCGATGAGACGCTCGGCGAGCTTCTGCAGCAAGGGATGAACCGTATTAGTTTCGGCGTGCAGTCGTTCGTGGATCGCGAGACCGCGGCTGTCGGTCGGCTACACACTCAACAGCAGTGTGAGGCAGAGCTTGCGCGCCTACGCGCGGCTGGCGTTCACGAGATCAATATCGATCTGATCGCCGGGCTTCCTCATCAGACGGCGGAGAGCTGGCGGTACTCGATGCAGCAGGCGATCGCGAGCGGCGCTCCGCACCTCAGCGTCTATATGCTCGAAGTTGACGACGAGTCGCGCCTGGGACGCGAGATGCTGGAGCAGGGAACTCGTTATGGTGCAGCGTCCGTTCCCAGCGAAGATGACACCGCCCACTGGTATCAGCAGGCGTGCACTGCGTTCCGTGCGGCTGGTGTCGAGCAATACGAGATCTCCAACTTTGCCCGTGCCGGCCACCAATCGCGGCACAATCTCAAGTACTGGCAGCGTCAACCTTACAGCGGCTTTGGCCTGGATGCTCACTCGATGCTGCCGACCGAGGCTGGCGCGGTGCGGTTTGCCAACACCAGCGATCTGGACGAATACCTTGGCAACGCCGCTCCAACCCCGTTCCGCCTGCTGGAATCTGCCTCGAACGCCGCCGCCGCTGAGTTCGACATCGTTGGACGCGACGAGGCCTTCGAAGAGTCTCTCTTCCTCGGCCTGCGTTTGAACGAGGGCGTTGACCTGAACCATCTGCGAAACCAGTTCGGTACTGCCATGCTCGACGACGCAATGCCCGCGCTGCTTGAGGTCCGCGATGCCGGGCTGCTTGAACTCAGCTCCGACCGGATGCGACTGACCGCGCATGGCCGTCTGGTTTCCAACGAAGTCTTCAACCGTCTGCTGATTTCCGTGCCGGCATGAAATCGCAGCACTACAACAATCATTTGACCAGCACAATCATTGACCAACAGGAGAGAACGAACCCCATGATCGATCTGCGTAGCGACACCGTCACCCGTCCCACTCCAGCCATGCGCGAGGCAATGGCCTCCGCCGAGGTCGGTGACGATGTCTACAGTGAAGACCCCACGGTGAATCGTCTGGAAAGAGAGGCCGCCGAAGTATTCGGCCGCGAGGCCTCAATCTTCGTCCCCACCGGCACGATGGGGAACCAGATCGCGATCCGCCTGCATACGCAGCATGGCCAGGAGGTCATCTGCGAGGCGCGTTCGCACGTTCTCGATTGGGAGATGGCGATGATGGCTGCGTTCTCGGGCTGCCTTGCCCGAACCGTCGCTGCCGAGCGCGGCATCCTCTCGTGGAGCCACATCAAGCCGGCTATCGGTGCGAAGATTTACTACCGCGCGCAGACTGCGCTGGTCTCCCTGGAGAACACGCACAACATGGCGGGTGGCACGGTGACACCGCTGCCAGTACTCGAAGAGGTATGGGCCGGTGCTCGCGAGGCGGGTTTGCCCGTGCATCTTGACGGAGCGCGCGTGTTCAATGCCGCGGCCGCGCTCGGCATCTGCGTCGCAAAGCTGACCAGCGGTTTCGATACGGTGATGTTCTGCCTGTCGAAAGGATTAGGCGCTCCTGTCGGCTCGATGCTCGTCGGGAGCAAAAAAGCGATCGAGCAGGCGCGCATTCATCGCAAAGCCCTGGGCGGAGGCATGCGGCAGGCGGGTATTCTCGCCGCTGCGGGACTGATCGCGCTGCATGAGATGCCTAACCGGCTGCAGGAAGACCACGCCAATGCGCGCCTGTTGGCCGACGCCGTCGCAGCAGTACCCAAAGCAGCGGAGATCGATCTCGAATCCGTTCAGACGAACATCGTCATTTTCAAGCTGCGCAGCAAAGACCAAAACAGCGGGGGCGATGCCCCAGCCTTCACCGCCGCTTTGAAACAGAAGGGTGTTCTGGTCAGCGCGATCGGTGCGCACTCGATCCGCTTCGTCACCCACTACGACGTCGATCGTGCCGCCTGCCAGAAGGCCGCTGCGATCGTCACCGAACAACTACAGGCACTTTAGGGATAAGAAAACTTAATCGCCGCCGGCGTTGATCGTTGGATTCGTCGCCAGAAACACGCTCGCCACCGTGCCGTGTCCCCCCTGGCTGGTGTCGCTCTTCAGGGAGATGGTGCCGCCGTGCTTGTTGATGATGCCGCGGCTGACCCAAAGGCCCAGCCCGGTTCCGCGCTCCCCTTTAGTGGTAAAGAACGGCTGGAACAGGTGGGGCTGCACCTCCGCCGTAATGCCTGAGCCGTTATCGGCGATGATCACCGTCGCTCCGGCCGGCATCTTCTGCCCGGTCCCGTCGCCGTCCCCGGCCGGTGACGCGCCCGCAGCCTGCGGTTTGATGCTTACCCTCACCTGGCCGTCCGGGCTTGCCGCCTCAGCGGCATTCGCGATGAGGTTGGTGAATACCTGCCGCAACTCTGCAGGGAACGCCGCTACCGAGACCGGCTGCGGCATGTCGGTCGACACGTTCACATGCAGTTCGATAAACCGGCGCTCCATTAACAGAAGAATCTCCTGGAGCATCTCCTTCAAATCAATCACGACCGGCGCCCTCGATTCGCGATAGAGCCCGAGCATGGCGCGGCTGATCTGCGTAACGCGCGCCAGTTCCTGCTCGGCCATGTCCATAAATTGCTGGGACTCCTCAGGCGTCGCACCGTTGCGCATGAGGTAGAGCAGATTCGAGACCGAATCGAGAGGGTTATGAATCTCGTGCGCGATTGTCGCCGCCAGCCGCCCCGCGACGGCGAGTTTTTCGTTTGCGATCAGGGCGTCCTGGGTCTTGCGTTCCATCGTAATGTCACGAAAAACGAGAACGATTCCGACGATCTCCCCGTTTTTGTCGCGGATCGGCGCGCCGCTATCGGCGATGTTCAGTTCCGTACCGTCCTTGCGGATCAGGACGGTGTGGTTCGCCACACCGACGACCCGGTTCATCCGCTTGACCTTGGAGACCGGGGTTTCCACTGTCTTGCGGCTCGTCTCGTTGACGATATGGAAGACTTTTTCCAGCGGCTGTCCATTCGCTTCCGATTGACTCCAGCCGGTCAGCTCGCGCGCCACCGGATTCATCATCTGAATATGCCCGGCGGCGTCGCAGGTGATCACGCCGTCCCCGATGGACTCGAGCGTTGTACGGAGCTTCTGTTCCGACTGAAAGAGCTCCTCGGCCCGCCGCCCCAATATCTCAAGCGATGTCCGGTACGCAGCCGAGACCGTGTGCAGCCGATTGCGGGTGAATAATCCAATCAGGATCCCCATGCCGAGCGCCAGAAACAGTAGGACCAACAACATGATATGGACCTGCTGGTGCCAGTGTGCAATTCGCCGTGTGCGGCTATCCTCGGCCTTTTTGATGATGTCGTTGAGATCGCGACGGACCGCGTCCATCAGAACTTTGCCATGAAGATTGAGAGCGACATCATCGGTCTTGCCGCCTCCACGGACCTGGGCAATAACTGGAACGGCGAAGCCATCGTGCCACGTCTGGTGCGAGTCGCGCAGATCAGTGAGATCGTGCTTCATGTCTGCGTCTGCTCCTGCCATAGCGTTGAGGTTCAGAATCTCGTTCTGCACATGCGATTCAGCCTCCGTGAAGGGCTGGAGGAACTGCGCGTCGCCGGTCGTCTCGTAGCCGCGCAGGCCGGACTCCTCATCGACGATCAGCTTCGATACCAGGGTCGCCTGCGAGATGCGGGCATCCGACTCCTGAATCAGGTCGACGGTCGCGTTGGCGTTCCGGATCTGCAGGTAGAGAGCTCCCGCGACCACCAGAAGGGCCACCACCGGCAGCAGAAACACCTGCCGCAGAACGCTATTGAATTGCCTTAAATTCACAGCCTCTCGCCCCGTAATGTGCCTTTACTCTTGGGATGCATTAATTACGGGTTGAAGCAGGCTGGCCAGTTTTTCGAGCAGCACGGGCGCACCCTCCCCCTTGGTCATATACAGGTCCACCATAGAGGTGACCTCGGGTGACAGGCCCAGATAAGCGGACAACAGGAGAATCGGCACCTGCGGCTTTGTCTGGCGCATCCTCACCGCAACGTCGCCGCCATGCATGCCTGGCATGGAATAGTCGAGCACTACGACATCAACCGGCTCCGAACAGAAGATCTCCAACCCCGATGGGCCATCCGGTGCCGTCAGGACCCGGTATCCGGCACGCTCGAGGAGTATCTTCCGGACTTGGAGCCCGACCACTTCGTCGTCCACGCAAAGGACAACATTAGAGTTCAGTTTCATAGAGTTCCGCCACGCGAAGGGACGCGTAGAATTTCTTCTAAAAGTATACGTGGAGGACCAAATTTCCGGCTTCCCATCACGATTCATCGTACGTTCGCAATCTTCCTATTCAGATTGCGCTAACCTGACGTTAATCATGTTGCGAGTTCGCACGAGGGTTCTGAATTGAGTCAGACGATTTTTGTGTTGGAAGACGATGCGGATATCTCCCGCCTGGTGCAGTACCATCTCGAAAGTGCAGGTTTTACTGTTCGCCCCTATCTTGCGATAAATCAGATACTTAGTGATGCGGAACGACAACCGCCAGCGCTCTTTCTGCTGGATATCATGGTTCCCGGCGGCGATGGCCTGGACCTTTGCCGCAGGCTTCGTCTGAACCCGACGCTCAGCATCGTCCCCATCATCTTCCTCACCGCGCGCGCCGCGGAGAATGACCGCGTTCACGGTCTCGAAATGGGTGCCGACGACTACATTACGAAACCGTTCGCCACTCGCGAGCTCGTCGCTCGCGTCAGGGCCGTTCTGCGCCGCTTCGAGCGCCCAAGCTCGCCCTCCCTGCTGAAGTTCGAAAACGTTGAGATTGACGCCAGCGCCATGCAGCTTCGGGTCAATGGCGAGCTGGTTACGACCACCGCCACTGAGTTCCGTCTCCTCGACTACCTTGCCCGCCACCCGGGGCGAGTCTTTAGCCGCGACCACCTGCTCGATGCGGTCTGGGGCGACGCCCGGTTCGTCACCCCACGCTCGGTTGACGTCTACGTTCGGCGCATTCGCGAGAAGATCGAGGAAGATGCCGAAACGCCGCGCTATCTTAAGACGATGCGGGGAGCCGGCTATCGCTTTGAGATTCCGAGGGCTCTACTCGCCTGAAGGCAACGGTAACCATAGAGGCAGTTCGTGAAGCGTGGTCTCTTTCTTTCGTTCTTTATCCGCATAGCGATCGCGCTGGCCTTGATCGTTGCGATGCGGATATGGTTCAACCCACGCGGCTGGGTGCTCGACATCGTGCTTCTCATCGCCTGGGCCGCCATCAACGCCTATTTTCTGGCGCGTTCGGTGCGGCAAAATATCATGCGTCTCGAAGCTTCGACCGCTGCGATTCCCAAGCGCCACGTCGGTGTCATCGATTCCTCCTACAGCGACTTCGACGGGTTGGCCCACGCCATCTCCGTTGCCTCTGACCATGTCGAGCGAGCTCTCAATGGCGCCTCCGAAAGCCGCCGCGAACTCGAAGCAATGATCGACAGCATGCAGGATGCCGTCGTTGCGGTTGACGCGGCGGGCCGGATCCAGTGGAGCAATCAGCGCATGCAGCGGCTGATTCCGGACACCTCCTCCGGCAGCGCCGTGCGCCTGGGACACGCTCTGGTCCAGACCATCCGCGACCCCGGAGTTCTCGACTCAGTCCGTACCGCGCTCGATCAGCGCATCGTCAGCGAGGGCCGCTCGACCTCCCTTGTGCCCGGCCGCATCTTCGAGGTCAACGTCTCGCCCATGCCCGGTGGCGGCGCGGTCGCGGTCTTCCACGACATCACCCGGATCGAGCAGGTTGAACGCACCCAGCGCGACTTCGTCGCCAACGTCTCCCACGAACTCCGCACCCCGCTCACCTCCATCTCTGGATACGTCGAGACGCTGCTCGACCACGAAGCCTCCCTCAGCACCCAAGCTCGCGAATTTCTCTCCACCATCCTGAAGAACGCGACCCGGATGAATCGCCTCACGGAGGATCTGCTCGTGATGGCACGCGTCGAGTCCTCCGAGCAGGAACTCCACCCCGCGCCGATCCCCGCCGACATCCTCGTCCGCGATGCGGTGCAGGCGATGAGCGGATTGGTTCAGGACACTGAGGCCGTCCTCGAAATTGGCGAGACCACCACCGCCGAGGTTGTCGCCGACACCGACGCCATCCTCCAGGTCCTCAGCAACCTCATCGAAAATGGCATCAAGTACGGCCAGGCCCGCGACGAACCCCACTGCAGAATTTTAGTGAGCGCACGCGAAGTATCGGACCCCACCGGCTCCTTTGGCCTCGGGGGCGCCGTCGAGTTCAGTGTCCGCGACTTCGGCCCCGGCATCCCGTCCGAGCATCTCAACCGCATCTTCGAACGCTTCTACCGGGTCGACAAAGCCCGCTCCCGGGAGTCCGGCGGCACTGGCCTGGGCCTTGCTATTGCGCGTCACATGGTGCAGACCCACGGCGGCGCCATTCGCGCCGAAAGCGAGCTGAACGCCGGCAGCACTTTCATCTTTACCCTGCCAAAAGCGCTATCTTCCATCGAATAATGCCGTTTTCACTGCCGTGTAACCTCTCCGTAACAATTCCCCCTCAAACTCAATACGTGATGTATTGACAATTTGCATAGATCGATGCATTTTCCGAGGGGGAACAGTGAATCTGAAAGCTATCGCAGCGGGCGCCTTGGTGTTTCTGACGGCAGGAGCCGGCGCACAAAATCTTAACGGGGCAGGAGCGACATTTCCTTATCCCATCTACTCCAAGTGGTTTAGCGAGTACAAGCAGCAGAACCCGAGCGTGCAGATCAACTATCAGCCCATCGGCTCGGGCGGCGGCATCCGGCAAGTTACAGAAGGCACAGTCGACTTCGGTGCCAGCGACGTCACCATGACCGACGAACAGCTGGCCGCGGCCAAGGTCAAGGTCATCGCCCTGCCAACCGTCCTCGGCGCTGTCGTTCCGGTATACAACATTCCTGGAGTGAGCAAGGAACTCAACTTCTCCGGCGACGTGATCGCAGATATCTACACGGGTAAGATCGCCACCTGGAACGATCCCCGCATCGCCAAAGACAATCCCGGCGTCAGTCTCCCGAACAATCAGATTCTGCCGGTCTACCGTTCCGAAGGCAGCGGAACAACCTTCATCTTTACCGATTTCCTGTCCAAGGTCAGCCCGGATTTCAAGAGACAGGTTGGCGCCGGTGCAGCAGTCAAATGGCCCACGGGTATCGGCCAAAAGGGAAATGAAGGCGTTGCCGGCATGGTGCGCCAGACGCCCAACACCTTTGGCTACGTCGAGTTGATCTATGCCGAGCAGAACAAGATGTCCTTTGGCGCAGTGAAAAACTCATCCGGCAAGTTCCTGAGGGCGAGCACGGCCGGCGTTACTGCCGCCGCCGCATCCGCAGCCAAGAACATGCCGCCTGATTACCGCATCTCGATTACAAATGCCCCCGGTCCTGACTCCTACCCGATCTCCAGCTTCACCTGGCTGTTGATCCCTACCCACGCCAGCGACGCTTCGAAGACCAAGGCTTTGGTTGGGTTCCTCAACTGGATGCTCGACCACGGCGAGAATGAGGCAGCTTCTCTGAGCTACGCGCCGCTGCCGAAGCAGGTGCAGGACATGGTGCGCAAGAGCATCACAACGATCAAATAGCACGAGTCGCCGCACGGATTTTTCGGGCATTTCAAATCCGTGTGGCGCGCTTTCTTCTACCGGTTCAAGAGCATTGTGGGAGTGTTGAGCCCATACAATCGACACCTAGAACCGAACCCAATGTATGACTGACGAACGAGATCCCAGGCCGTCACAATCTATGTCTCCCATCCTGCCCAACGCGCCTGCGGTCCATTCCCCGGAGCCTGCGCTGGCTGCGATTGATCCATCTCCTTCCCCGATCCGAGACTTTCTCCGCAAGCGGGGAAGCGGTCGCATCGCCGACAACAGCTTCGCCGCAGTCATGCTCATCTGCGCCTGCAGTATCTTCGCAATCGTTCTCTTCATCTTCGGTATTCTGGTGGTTCACTCCCGGCCCAGTCTTGTGGCGTTCGGCTGGAAGTTTTTCACTCGCTCGGCGTGGGATCCGGTCTCTGGCGACTTCGGCGCGCTGCCCTTCATCTTCGGCACTCTTGCCACGTCTCTGCTCGCCTTGTTCATGGCGGTTCCGTTGGCGCTCGGTGTGGCCGTCTTCCTTACTGAGCTTTGTCCGCGCCCGCTCCGCGCACCGATCTCTTTCCTTACCGAGTTGCTGGCTGCCATCCCCAGCGTCGTCTACGGCCTCTGGGCAGTCTTTGTCCTCGTGCCGTTGATGCGCAACCCGATCGGTCCCTTCCTCGTGAAACCCTTGAGTTGGACCGGCTTGTTCAGTGGCCCAAACTTCGGCGTCGGTCTGCTTACAGCGAGTATCATCCTCGCCATCATGATTCTTCCCATCATCTCTTCGTTGACCCGCGACATCATGACGGCTGTGCCGAACAGCCAACGCGAGGCAGTGCTCGCGCTCGGCGCCACGCGGTGGGAGATGATTCGCATCGGCGTCCTGCGCAACTCGCGCATCGGCATCGTCGGCGCCATCATGCTTGGCTTGGGCCGCGCGCTCGGAGAAACCATGGCCGTCACGATGGTCATCGGAAATCATCCCGATATTGGCAAGTCTCTCTTCGCCCCTGCCAACACCCTCGCCAGCGTCATCGCAGGAGAGTTCTCCGAGGCCACCAGCGACATCTACCTCAGTGCGCTAATCGAAATCGGCCTCGCGCTCTTTCTCGTCACCATCGTCGTCAACGCCATCGCCCGTCTCATGGTCTGGGCCGTGACACGCGGCGCTCCGGCCCGGGTGCACTGACATGAGCACACGGCCCCTCAACAATCAGCCCCTGAATAATCAGCCCAGACCCATGGACTTTCAAACCAGATCCATGCGTCTGAACAAGATCCGCCGCAACGCGACGAACTACTTCGTCAGCAGCCTGTCCGTTCTAGCAACGATTGCGGTCGTCATTCCGCTGATCGCGATTCTGTTCTACCTCGTCTACAAAGGCGCAAGTTCGCTCAACCTCGCCTTTTTCACCAAGCCCCCGGCTCCTGTCGGCGAGCCAGGCGGAGGCATGGCCAACGCTATCGTCGGCTCAGGCATCATCCTGATGCTGGCCAGCCTCATGGGTATTCCGATCGGAATCGCCGCCGGCGTCTACCTTGCGGAGTTCGGTCGCGGCAAGCCCTTCGCCACCGCAGTCCGCTTTACCGCCGACGTGCTCAATGGTGTTCCATCCATTGTGATGGGCATCTCCATCTACTCGCTCATTGTGGTTCGTCAAAAGCATTTCTCCGCGCTGGCCGGCGGTGTCGCCCTCGCCATCATGATGATTCCCACCATTACCCGAACCACGGAAGAGATGCTCGCCACCGTCCCGCACGCCATACGCGAAGCTGCTCTCGGCCTCGGTGTCCCCAAGTGGCGCACCGTAGTTTCAGTCAGTTTGCGCACCGCCTCGCCGGGCATCATCACCGGGTGCATGCTGGCCTTCGCCCGTGTCGCCGGAGAGACCGCGCCGCTGCTCTTCACCGCCTTCGGCAACCAGTTCTGGAGTTTGAAGCTCACCGAACCCATCGCCGCGCTGCCGCTGCAGATTTATGTCTATGCCATCTCCCCCTATGATGAATGGCATCGCCTCGCGTGGGCTGGTTCGCTCGTACTTATCGCTATGATCATGGTATCCGTCACGCTCGTCCGCATCTTTGCCAACCGCGGCGTACTCAAGGGGGGAAGTTAGTGGGAGTCGGCATTTTAGTTGAGGATTTGAACGCATGGTACGGGACCAATCACACCCTGCAGGACATCAACCTGCACATCCCCGCGAACCACGCCACCGCGCTCATCGGTCCCTCCGGCTGCGGCAAATCCACCTTCGTCCGTTGCCTCAACCGCATGCACGAAACCAACCCCATCGCCCGCGCCACCGGCATCGTCAAGATGGGCGAGATCGACATCTATAAAGATGCGTCGCCCGTCGAGATCCGCCGCCGCGTCGGCATGGTCTTCCAGCGCCCCAACCCGTTCCCTACGATGTCGATCTACGACAACGTCGCCAGCGGCCTCAAGCTCAACGGCTTTCGCAACCGCCGCATCCTCGACGAGACGGTCGAGCGCTCGCTCAAGCAGGCTGCTCTCTGGGAAGAGGTCAAGGATGATCTGAAGAAAAAATCCGGAGCCTCGCTCTCCGGCGGCCAGCAGCAGCGCATGTGCATCGCCCGCGCCCTCGCCGTCGACCCCGAAGTTCTCCTCATGGACGAGCCCGCCTCCGCGCTCGACCCCGTCTCCACCTCGAAGATCGAAGACCTCATCTTCCAGTTGAAATCCCAGTACACCATCGTCATCGTGACCCACAACATGCAGCAGGCCGCCCGCGTCGCGGAAAACACCGGCTTCTTCCTCAACGGTAAAATGGTCGAGTTCGATTCAACCCATAAGATCTTTACCAATCCGAAGGACAAGCGAACGGAAGATTACATCACCGGGAGATTTGGCTGATGCGTGTTAAATTCCACCAGAACCTCGACGACCTCAAAGAGAAGTTGCTCGTCATGGCCGGCATGGCCGAGCAGGCCATCCAGCGCTCCATTGAGGCTTATCGCACCCGCGACCTCTCCATCTGCGAACTCGTCTTCCGCGCCGAGCCCTCGATCAACCGCCTCGAGCGCGAGATCGACCAGATGGCCCTCGACCTTCTCGCCATGGAGCAGCCCATGGCGATCGACCTTCGCTTCATCCTCTCGGTCATCCGCATCAACGCTGACCTCGAGCGCGTCGGCGACCAGGCCGTCAACATCGCCGTGCGCGTACGCGAGATGGGCGCCTTCGCCAACATCGACCTCCCCGTCGACATTCCCAAGCTGGCCTCCCTCGCCTCGGCCATGGTGCGCAAGGCACTTCAGGCCTTCATCGAAGCCGACGCCGACCTTGCCAAGTCCGTCCTGCTCCTCGACGACCAGGTCGACGAGATGAATGACGCAGCCTTCTATGCGCTCAGCTCGTTGATCAAAGAAAAGCCAGAGCTAACCCCGCAATCGCTCAACGCGCTCATCATCTCCCGCAATCTGGAGCGCGTCGGCGACCACGCCACCAACATCGCCGAAGACGTCATCTTTTGGGTTCGCGGCGCGGACGTCCGCCACAACACGACCAACGCCTAGCCTTCAGTAACAGTCGGCGTCATCTCCGGCTCCCACCAGACCAGCCGCGGCACCATCGAATAATACAGCCCCACGCGCAACCTCCCCGCATCCACGCGATCCCGCATCATTCGCGCATAAGCGTCCATCTGCGCTCCGTACTTCACTCGCTCTTCCGCTAAAAACTCCTCCACACCCTCGCGTCCATGCGTGGCTGTTTTATAGTCGACGATCCAGAGACAATCATTCCCCGCATCCAGCGGCCTCTGCCCGGCAAGAAACACCCGATCCAATCGCACACTGTTGCGCCTCTCGACCCACGAAGTCAACGCAAGCTCGCTCATGGCATCCTCATGCGGCGAAAGCACCCACAACCCCTCAGCATCCTTCAGCATATTGCCGAGCGCCGTCTTCACCCGCGCTACCAGCCGATCTACCACCGCCGGCGCCAACCCATCCCCCCGCAACACTGCCGCAATCCGCGGCGTCCATCCCGCGACCTCGCGCAGCAAGGCATCAACACCAGTCCCATCCGCGAACCGCTTCGTCAGCATCTCCGCAAACGCATGCACCGCATTACCAAAAGCCCGTGCCTCGAACGATCCTTCGGGCCGCTCGAAATGTGCCGGCGCAATCGCCGCCTCCCCATACGAGAGCCTGTGCTCGACCAGGAACCGCTGCTTCGATTCAAACCCCAACGGCAACCGTTGCAGCATCGCCGGCTGCGCCTGTTCCTCCGCACCCGCGGCCAACTGGCCAACGAACTGATCTTCCTCAGCCGCCGGAAACAGTGTCCGGACAAACATCTTCGCCGCGTTCGCCGGAACCGACACAGCCTCTGCAAAGTGGCTCTTCGCCGCAGGCCACGCCGCCTCCAGTAGACTCCCGGCTCTCCGGCTGATCTCACCATCCTTCTTCGTCTCCGGCGCAGCAAATAGATGAAGCGCCTCCCGCGCCCGTGTACACGCCACGTAAAACAGCCGCCTCCGCTCCGCTGCCTTGCGTGCCCGCTGCATTCCTTTCAGCCAAGCGTTCAGTTCGCGCGACTCCTCGCCCTTTCCTTCGATCGGTGCAAGCATCACATGCGCCGCGTCCTCCGCTGCTGCATCCATCTCCTCCCACGTCAGCAGCGAAGGCGCATCGCCCTGTGTCAGCCGCTCCAGCCCGGGAACCAGCACCACATCCCACTCCAGCCCCTTCGCCTTGTGGATCGTCACCAGTTCCACCGCATCAGGGCACACCGGACTCTCCGCGTACAGCCTCTTCATCCTCTGCTCCAGCTGCCCCAGATCCAGTTGGCCAGACTCCTCCTCCATCGCATCGAGCAGTCGCAGATACCGCCGCGCATTTTCCATCTCCTCCGTCGTCAGATAAGCGTCTCCACCCAGCGTCCGCCAGGTCCGTTCCACCCAAGCCGCCGTCGAGAGCCGCCCGCGCTGCTCTTCCGCCGCCTCCATCACCGGCCACAGCCGCTCCAGCCGAGCCACGCCATCCGCACTCAGAAACTCTCCCCGCTCTTTTACCGCTTCCCACAAACTCCGCTCTCTCCAGTCCGGATCATCGGCTCCCGTCAGCACATGCAGATCCGCCAGCGCCATCCCACACCACGGAGCCCGAAACACCGCAAGCCACGCCACCCGATCCGCAGGATGCCGCAGCGCACGCGTCAACGCAAGCAGGTCCAGCACCTCCTGCCTCTCTCCCAGCTCCTCAATATCCACGGCACGGTAGGGAATCGCCGCACGCCCCTCAGCACCCTTCAGCTCACTCACAATATCCGCAAGATGGTTCCGATTCCGCACCAGCACCGCAATCCGCCACGGCGTGGTCCTCCCCACTGGCAGCGGAGTCGCTCTCCACTGCTCCACGACATCCCGCACCGTCGCTGCATCTTGCCGCCGCTGTTGCCGAATCGTCCGTTGTTTCTCCTCCGCGTTGAGTCTGACCGGCAGAGCATTCGTATGCCAGCGAATCGCCTCTGACCCATTCTCTGATCCGGTCGCGGGTCGCACGGCGACAGCCTTCACAAACGCGACCTCGCCCTCGTGAGCCGCGCCCCGCGCTTTCGGAAACAGCAGTTCGAAGTGGTCATTGAACGCCTCGACCAACGCGCCCTGCGACCGAAAGTTCGCCGTCAGCCGCAAACATCCCAGCGGCAGCTCTCCCAATCGTTTCGTCTCCATGGTGCGCAGAAAAAGCTCAACCCGCGCCTGCCGGAACATGTAAATCGACTGCTTCGGATCGCCCACCAGGAACACCGTCTGGCTCGCACCATCCCAGCCCTGGGTCAGCAACTGAATCACCTCGTAGTGGCTCGTCGAGGTGTCCTGCATCTCATCTACCAGCAGATGCTCCAGCCGCATTCCCGTCACCGCGGTCAACTCACTCGCACCGCCCGCATCCAGCGCATGCTTAGCCAGCAGCGTCAGCTCGGTAAAGTCGCACTCGCCGCGTTCCGCAAACACCACCTGCAGCTCTGCCAGCGCCCGCCGCAACACACGGAACAACGCCTTCGCCTGCTCCCACTGCTCCTGCGGATAGTTCGCCGGCGGCAGATCGTCCACGCTCGCAATGACAGCCTGCAGATAATCGTCATGACGCAGCGCCTCGATGATCTCTTTAAGCCGTGCCTTCTCGTACTTCGGCACAGGAAACCCGAGCGTGCCCTCTCCGAGCATCTTGCGCCACGTTCTCTTGGTTGGCGTCACCAGCAGATGAATCAAAGCTCGCCAGTGAACAAGATCATCCACATTGGCCGAGGGAAGATTGACCCTCTCCGCACAGACTGCAATCGGCGAAGGCTCTTCACTCGCGCGCCCGTTCCTGCTCCCCGCGTCTCTGCTCAACGAGCGCGCAATCTCCGCCAGGTCTTTCAAAATCTGGGAAGGCATCGCTTGCGCCAGCCGAGTCAGGCGTGCGCAGATCGCAATCACCAGCGCCCTCTCCAGCCGCGGCCGCACCACCCCGTCGAGAAACTCCTCCGTGAGCTCTTCCCCCCGAAGCGGTACGAACTCAGCCCACTGCTCCCGCCGCTGCAGCATCTCCGCAAGCAACCGCTCGCAATCTCCGAGGCTTCCATCGCGATGCAGCAACAGCTTCGTCAGCGACTCGTCGAGCACCGCATCGTTGCCTCCCAGCTGCATCAGCGTCCGTCGCGCCGCCTCGCGATACAGCGGCGCTGCATCTTCCATTGGCGTAAGTCCTCCGCCGCTTCCCGAGAGCACGGGAAGCGATCGTGCAATCTCCGCGCACACGGAATCGATCGTCTGCACCCGCAGCCGTCGCGGCCTCTCCAGCAGTCCCCACCCTAGCGCCTCATCCCGTCGCAACACCGCCGTGGCCAACTGCCGCGTCGTCCGCTCAAACGCCGCGTCACCTTTGATTGGCGCCCCCGCCGCCGCAGCCGCCAGCTCTTCAAGGATCCTTTCCCGAATCTCCTGCGTTGCCTTTTTTGTAAACGTGATCGCCAGCGCCTGCTCCGGCTCCGTCACACCCTCTTGTCCCAACAGTTTGAGGTACCGTTGGATCAGCAGCCCGGTCTTGCCCGACCCGGCCGGCGCCTCCACAATCCACGATCGCCTCACATCCAGCGCATCTTCCCGCGCCTGTGAATCCAGCGAAGCGCCATCCGCTGCTGTCTCCTCGCTCTTCTTCGAGGTCAGATCAGGAAAAAGGAACAGCTCACCCACCGCTCACCCCCGGCGAATCTCCTGTCTCCTCCCCATCCGTCTCCTCCAGATTCTCCGCGGCTACCCGGCACAGCAGCCTCTGCCCGCAATAGGCGCACGTCTTCGGATAGCTCTTCGGCCGCACCCCCGCCTCCCCTGCCGCAAACTGCTCCGCCAGTTTCGTCAATACCTCCCGCCACTCCTCCACCTGCTTCGCAAAATCTTCCGTCTTCAACCTGTCGGGCTTCAACAGCACGCCATCTCCCGCGACAAACCCCTTCCACCCCATCTCTTTGCCCAGTCTAAGGCGCGCAAACGCCACACCCCCCAGCCGCGCCGCATCCGACACAACCGCGTACAGCGGGAGTTGCGGAGCATCCGGCCGCTCCGACATCCAGTCGCTCGTCGATACGCGTCCCGTCTTATAATCGATCACCAACTCCCCGCCTTCCGTCTCATCCACGCGGTCAATGCGCAGGTTCAGATGCAGCGGCCCGATCTGCACATTGCTCGCCTTCTCCTCGCGCTGCTTCACCGCAAAGTTCGGCCGCGCCAGCTCATGCTCCAGCCACGGCCGCAGTAATCGCCGCAGACGTTCCCGCTGCATCGTCACGTAGGCGTCGTCCCAGTCCGACGCGCTCAGTTGCGCAATCTTCCTCAGACCTTCACAGATGGCAGCGTCCAGCATCTCCTCCCGCCCGGCCAACGTCATCTCGCGGAGCGTATCCTGCGTCTTCACTTGCCCCCAGAAGATCTCCATCACAGCATGCACCACGATTCCGCTTTCGAGCGCATCCATGCCTAACTCCACGCTCTCCAACTCGGTCGATCCCAGCCGGTGCTCCGCAAAAGCCCGGAATCCACAGGCTGCCTGCAACTGCAGCACCGTCGCTCCGCCCCGTATTACTCGATCCGGCAGCGCCTTCACCTTCACATCGTCCTCTACCTCTTCAAGATCGACGATCACCCGAGGACTCTCCGGCGCGAGCAACTCTGCCGCCGTCGTCTCTTCGAGCTGCAAACCATCCAACACCTGCGAAGCCCTCTGCCGCCCATCCGCCGACTCCTTCGCATAGCTGAACACCACCGTCTTCGCGCTAGCCGCCACACGCTCCGTCACTCGCCGGGCCTGTTCCGCATCCCGAGCCCCATCAACCCCCGGCATCCCAAGCTCTCGCTGAATCGCCCACGGCAGCAGGGGACTAGCCGCAGCAACGGCAGGCCAGCTCAAATCCCCCGCTCTCAAAAACCACATCGCGTCAAACTGCCCGCCCGCCGCCTCCAGCGGCCCCATCACCTGCACCGGAGCATCACGCGACTCCGGCGCAAACGTCGTCTGCCGCGCAATTCTCTCCAGCGCCTCCAACGCCTGCGCAAACTCAACCTGCATTCCATCGAAGTCCAGCGTAGCAAGCTCATCGAGCGCACTCTCCCACTTGCGTCGTGTCTGAAACTCAACGCTGGTCTCTCCTGCTCCGGAGCCCCAAGCCGCAGCGTCCAGCAACTCCCGCATCCCCTCCGCCCCCTCTGCATGCGTGCGAGCGGTCATCCCTTGCAGACGATTCGCGACCACCCGCATCGCCCGCAGCGCACTTGAGAAACGCGAAAGCTTCATCTTCCGCTTTGATCCGCTTATCGCAGCGTAAAGTCCCTCCAGCGAAATCTCCGGCCGCAGCATCCGCGTCTTACGCAGCTCAAACGCATCGAACTCCGCGCGGGCACCACGCTCTTCGCTTGCCATTGCAAAATAGCGCGACAGCAACAATCCGCTCACCTGCTCCAGCGGCAACGCTCCCACCGACCATCGCAACAGGTCCAGAGCGGTCGCGACCATCGGCGTCTCCGACAGAACAACCCCCAGTGAAAACTCGTACGGCCCCCGCTCATTTCCCGTCCGTATATCCTCAAGCTCCGGTGTCAGCACCTCGCGAAACACCCGATCGATCTCACGCCGCTGCATCTCCAGCCCGGGCACAATTATCGCGACCTTCGCCCCCAGCTGTTCCTCCAAAAATTTTCGCACCCATCGCGCGGTTACGCGCAACTCCTCCTGCTCGTCCGCCGCCTCCACCAGCATCCGCTGTGCAGCGGACTCTACCGGCCGCAACTCCTCTACCCCAACTCCAGCCGAACGCAACACCTCAACCAGCTTCGTCTGCGCCGGGGTCATCCCATCGAACCCCACCAGCACAACCCCACCCGCAGGCAGTCCCACAAGACGGTTGTCCACCGCGCCGCGCAACGCCTCTTCCAACTGCGCCTGAGCCAGAAACCCCTCCGCCTTGCAAAGCCTTTCAAACGTCCGCGCCCACCTCTGAAACGCCCGCGTGTCCGCGCTTCCATCCACACCCCGGAGCCGCCGCTGTCCCTCGTACCGGCAGACCAGCCGCCATGCGTCCGCCACGATCTCCGCCAGCGAATCTACTGTCCGCAGACTCGCCAGTTCTTCGTCCGCCTCCAGGATCGTCCGCCACACTACATGCTCCTGCGTCCGGTTCAGCAGCATCTGCGCAGCATGTCCTTCGATCAGCAATCCCTGCCATAATGCCGCCATCCACGCATCCCACGCCATCACTGAGGGCGGCGCCCAACTCGCCAGCCCCCGCTCCTTATTCCGCTGATCGAACCCCCGCCGCAGAGCCCGCGACGCCCGCTGGTTTCCCGTCACCACCGTCGCGCCCCGCTCCAGCGCCTCAGCAATCTCTACCGGCAACAACTCCACATCCATACCTCGGTTATACGCTCGCCGCCGCTGGAAAATCAGTCCGCAATAACCGGCGCTCTCGGCGTGTACCAACTCATCACCAACAGCCCCAACGCTGCAGCGAACGGCAATGCCAGCGCTACCTGCAGCGACCCAGCCCGCGTCGACACCACTCCCATCAACCACGGCAATGCCGCCGCCCCCAGCCCCGACACCGCCAGCACAATCCCCGCCTGCCGCGCCGTCGGACGCTCCGCCATCAACAGCGCCCATGTAGCCGGAAAGAACGGTGCCAGGCTCAACCCCAGCAGCACAGCGAATCCTGCAATTGTCACCGCCGAATGAGCCATCGCCAGCGCTGCAGTAAACGCCGCCGCCAGTCCCAGCCCCCACCGCTGCACTGTCTTCTCACCCACCCGCAGCATTACCGCAGAAGCACCCACTCGCCCGAACGTCAGCGACATCCACAGCAGCAGTGTCGTGTACTCACTCACCGCCAGCGTCTTATCTCCGTAGCGCAAAGCAAACGTAGTCAGCCAACCGCTCAGGCAAGTCTCGAGCCCCCCATACAACACCAGCAGCGCAGCAAAATACAGATACACCCGCCTACTCAATCCAATCTGCCGCTCCGTCTCCTCTGCCGCGCGGTCGACCTCCTCTGCACCCTCCCGGTTCTTCCGCATCTGCACAATCAGCGCGAACACCCCAATCGCGAACAACATCGAAAACCCCTCAAGCACACCTTTCAGCGCAAATCGAGGCAGCAGCCACGCCGCCAGCAGTGCCGACAACATCGCCCCCAGACTGAACGAAAAATTCAGCATCGCCAGCGCCGACCCGCGATGCGCCGTAAATCGTCGCCCCGCCAGAATATTCACCGACGTAATGATCTGCCCCAACCCAAAACCGCCCACAAACAGACACACGCAGCCCACACCCATCGACGGCGCAACCGCGAATCCGCCAAACCCCACCGCGCCCGCCATCATGCCCACTAACAAGCTCCGCCGCAGCTTGCCCGACACCGTAACCCCACCTAGAAACGCCCCACAAAACTTCGCCATCATCAACAGGCCACTCTGCGAGTCGAGCATCCCCCACTGCCGCGCCAGCAGCGGAAGAATCGGCCCAAGCAGCGCCGTCCCCAGCCCTGCCAGCACAAGCCCATAATGCATCAGCCCCAAAGAAGGAGCAGCCATCCTGCCTCGTTCGACCAACCCAACCCCCGCCGCAAACTTACGTACCAGCCATTATCATTGAGACAGGAGTTTCCTTCGTGTCCCGCAAGCCTTTATTTCTCGTCGCATGCATCGCCCTGTTCATCGGCTTGATCGGCTGCCGTCAAAACGCAACATCCCCCACCCACTCGACCTCCCAGCAGAAGACCTTCACCATCCGCGGCAAAGTCGTCGCCACAAACGGCACCCACGTCACCCTCGACGGCGAGGACGTCCCCGGCTTCATGGAAGCTATGACCATGGACTACAAGCTCAAAGACCCGAGCGTCGCGAGCGAACTCCACCCCGGCGACCGCATCACCGCAAAGGTCCTCGCCGACAAGGATGGCGACAGCTACACCAACGTCCAGCTCGACAACATCGTCGTCATCGCCCAGGCACGCCCCGACTACAAGCCCCCCATCTCCTACCACGTCCCAACTGCAGGCGATCCCGTCCCCGACTTCCACCTCATCAACCAGAGCGACCGCACCATCCACCTCGATCAGTTCAAGGGCAAGTTCGTCCTGATGACCTTCATCTACACCCGCTGCCAGCTCGCCGACTTCTGCCCCCGCATGAGCCGCAACTTCGCCGACATCGACCATGCCCTCGCCGCTGACCCAGCCCTCTACAACCAGACCCATCTCCTCAGCGTCAGCTTCGACCCCGCTTACGACACCCCGAAAGTCCTCCGCAGCTACGGCGGCGCCTACACCGGCAACTACACCAACGAAAAATTTCAGCACTGGGACTTCGCCGCCCCCACGGAAAAAGATCTCTCAGCGGTTACACAATTCTTCAACGTCGGCGTAACCCCCGGCGACAGCAAATCCCTGACCCACTCTCTCTCGACCATCCTCATCGGCAAAGACGGCAAAATCATCGCCTGGTATCCCTCCAACGACTGGGACCCGAAAGAAGTTGTGGCCACGATCCGCAAAGCCGCCATCGCTTAGCTCGCAGGTTCACCTGCGTAGAATCACTAAGCCGATTGCATTCTCATCGCCAATTTTAAAGCGAGCCTTAGTAGGTTTTCTAGACGACACAAATTACGGCATTTGCGGCATTCCATTCCTCCGGACAACAAGAGATCACGGACGGTCATCTAAGTCTACTGTGCTTGATGGTTCTGATGTGTTCGTCAGCACGCATGGAGGATTTCACAATGAGGTGTAATCGACTAGCTATCCCGGCACTTGCATTTGCTCTAGCCACGTCCGGCTTCGCTATGGCTCAACCGTTTGCTGCGTCGGCTCCGGCATCCCAATACCAGGACCACGATCGTGACCGGGACCGGGACTGGAACTCGCCACCGCAGGAATTTCGCGACATCGAACGGCAGGGATATCACGATGGCATCGAGGGTGCCCGTAAAGACTACGACAACCATCGCAGACCCGACGTCAACAATCGCGACGAGTACCGCCATCCGCATGTTCCCGAAAGCGCCCGGAAAGACTACCGCGAAAGCTTCCGTCGCGGCTATGACACAGCCTGGGACCACATGATGAACAATGCACGGAGGTAACAAAGCTGACTCGATGCAAAAAAATCCCGGCCCACGCGGCCGGGATTTTTCTGTCCGCTGTCCAACCGCTCATCCAGCACCGCCACTTCACACGACACGCAAATCCGTTATCCTTGAGCCTGGCCCACCGAGGAGTTCCTGATAATCATGGCAAAGCTCACTATTGGCTTCGGCGTCCTGCTCATCCTGCTTGGCATCGTCGGATTCGTCTCCACCGGCAGCGCTCATCCGACGGCCCTGATCCCCGCAGGCATTGGCCTCCTCTTCGTCCTCTTCGGCGTCATGGCCAACACAGAGAACTCGAAGAAGCGCATGCTCTGGATGCACATCTCCGTCACCCTGGCTCTGCTGACCTTTCTCGGCATGACTCCTGCCGCGATCGACACCTTTCGTCTCTCCAGAGGCGTCTCGTTCCCGCACCCCGCCGCGGTCGTGGAGAAGGGAGCCCTCGCGCTCTTTAGCCTCATCTACGTCCTCTTCTGCGTTCGCTCCTTCATCAACGCCCGCCGCAGCCGCCTCGTCTGAGCCGCAACAAGCGGCAGCCCTGATATTTGCATCTTCGCGCGCCACGGTGCATCTAATCCGCTGTGTTTACGCGCCGAAATCGCATCTCATCACGCTGAACCTCAATCTGGCGTAGGGGATCGCTCGCCCTTCGGCGTAAAATTGATATAGAAAATGTCTTCTTCCTTTGGCCCATCTAGATTCGGCGGCGGCATGAAGTCCGCAGATCGCCCCTCGCGCGGCGTCGGCAAAGCCACGACGGCCGACCTCACCGCGAACCGCCCTAAGCCAAAGCTGAAGAAGGTCCTGCCCGAGGTCTGGAAGCTCGTCAAGCCACGCCGTTGGCTCCTTCTCGGCAGCTTTCTTCTCATCATCGTTAATCGCCTCTGCAGCTTCGCCCTGCCGGTCTCCTCCCGTTACCTCATCAATAACGTGATGAACCGGCATGAGTTTCATCTGCTGCCCTACATCATCGGCGCCGTTGCTGCCGCGACCTTCATTCAAGGCCTCACCTCCTACACGCTCACGCAGTTGCTCTCTACCGCCGGCCAGCGCCTCATCTCGGAGCTCCGCACCCAGGTCCAACGCCACATCGGCCGTCTACCCGTCGCCTTCTACGACGAAAACCGCACCGGCACTCTGGTCGCGCGTATCATGACGGACGTCGAAGGCGTCCGCAACCTGGTTGGCACCGGCCTGCTCGAATTTGTAGGCGGAGTCCTCACCGCCGTCATCGCCTTTGCCATCCTCATTCGCATCAGCGGCCGCATGACGCTGCTCACCTTCTGCATCCTCCTCGTCTTCGGCGTCATTCTGCAGAAGGCCTTCAAGACCATTCGTCCCATCTTCCGCGAGCGCGCCAAGATCAACGCAGAGGTCACCGGGCGTCTCACCGAATCGCTCGGCGGTGTCCGCGTCGTCAAGGGCTATCACGCGGAAGACAGCGAAGCCCGCGTCTTTGCCGCCGGTGTCAAGCGGCTGCTCGACAACGTCATCAGCTCCATCACCGCGCAATCCCTCATGACCCTCTCCTCCACCATGGTTCTCGGAGTTGTCGGCGCTCTCATCATGTACCTCGGCGCCAAGGAGGTCGCCGCTCATCGCCTCGATGTCGGCGGCTACGTCGAATACACCATGCTGCTCGCCTTCATGATCGCGCCCGTCGTTCAGCTCGTCTCGATAGGCACGCAACTAACCGAAGCGCTCGCCGGTCTCGATCGCACCACCGAGATCCTTAGCGAACACGAGGAAGACAGCGAGCCGAACCGCACCGTCGTCATGCCGACCATCCACGGCGATGTCGCCTTCAACGACGTCACCTTCAGTTACGAGCCCGGCAAACCCGTTCTCCACGGCATCAGCTTCGAGTCCAAACCCGGCACCGTCACAGCTCTCGTCGGCTCCTCCGGCTCCGGCAAATCCACCATTATCTCGCTCATCTGCGCCTTCCACACCGCCACCGGCGGCCAAGTCTTGATCGACGGCATCGACCTCGCCACGATCCGCCTCAGCAGCTATCGCCAGCAACTAGGCGTCGTCCTCCAGGAGACCTTCCTCTTCGACGGCACCATTCGCGAAAACATCTTCTTCAGCCGCCCTGACGCCACCGAGGAGCAATTGATGGAGGCCTGCCGCATCGCGCGCGTAGACGAATTTGCCGAGCGCTTCCCAGAGAAGTACGACACCATCGTCGGCGAGCGCGGCGTCAAGCTCTCCGGCGGTCAGCGTCAGCGCATCTCCATCGCCCGCGCCATCCTCGCCGATCCCCGCATCCTCATCCTCGACGAGGCCACCAGCTCTCTCGACTCTGAGTCCGAGGCCATGATTCAGAACGGCCTCAGCTATCTCATGCAGGGCCGCACCACCTTCGTCATCGCCCACCGCCTCTCCACCATTCGCCGCGCCGACCAGATCCTCGTCGTCGAGCAGGGCAACATCGTCGAACGCGGCACCCACGAGTCCCTTTACCAGCTAGGCGGCCGCTACTACGACCTCTACACCCGCCAGCACGGCCTCGAAACCAACCTCTTCCTCGCCCCCGGCGAAGGCGACAAGATCGAAGAATCAGAAACTTCCAAAGTCTAGGGTGAGCACGCTCACAGAGGGAACGGCTCAGGTCGAAAAACGCCCGCGGAGAATAAGTGAAAGCTACTGAAGTCGCGATGAATGTGCAGGAGCAGTTTGGCCAGATCGATATCTACATCTTCGATCAAATCCTGCGAGGAAACATCGCCCCCGAGATGCGTGTTCTTGACGCCGGTTGCGGCTACGGACGAAACCTCGTGCACCTATTGCGGGAAGGATGTGAAGTCTTCGCAGTCGATGCAAATGCGGAAGGTGTGGATCACGTGCGAGCCCTGGCTGCGCAGCTTGCCCCACACTTGCCTGCGACTAACTTTCGCGTAGGCCCGATCGAGAAGATGGATTTTACCGATGACTTTGCCGATGTCGTGATCTGCAGCTCCGTGCTTCATTTCGCGCGGGACGAAGCTCACTTTCTCGCTATGCTTAAGGAGCTTTGGCGCGTTCTGCGACCAGGCGGAATGCTGTTCTGCAGGTTGGGCTCGCGCATCGGCATGAACTTCGAGCGGTTGCGAGGGAATATCTTCCGAATCAACGATGGCTCGGAGTGGTTTCTGGTGGACGAGGCGGAGCTGATGCAAATGACCAGGCAGATGAATGCCGTCCTGGTCGATCCGCTCAAGACGACCATCGTCCAGGACCACCGGTGTATGACGACATGGGTGCTACGTAAACGGCGCTCTGCCTGAGAGGCGGAGCCCTCTACATGAGCAATGTCGTCCCGGTTTAGCCCTCCACGCCCAACTCCCTCAGCAGAAACGCATAGTCAAACGCAATCTCTTTCAAATAGTCGTACCGCCCTGAAGCCCCACCATGCCCCGCATCCATGTTGATGTGCAGCAGCAGCGGCGTGTCGTTCGTCTTCAGCGTCCGCAGCTTGGCCACATACTTGGCCGGCTCCCAATACATCACCTGCGAGTCATTCAGACTCGTTTTCACCAGCATCGCCGGATAATCTCCGACCGTCAAATTGTCATACGGCGAGTAGGACAGCATGTACTCAAACGCCTCCGCCTCATTCGGATTCCCCCACTCCTCATACTCCGCAACGGTCAAGGGCAGGGAAGCGTCGAGCATCGTATTCATCACATCCACAAACGGCACATGCGACAGCACCACGCGAAACAGATCCGGCCGCTGATTGACCACCGCCCCCATCAACAATCCACCCGCACTTCCACCTTCGATCGCAACCCGGTCCTTCGCGCCATAGCCCTTCGCGACCAACTGCTCGGTCACCGCGATGAAGTCCGAAAACGTGTTCCGCTTCGCCATCATCTTTCCAGCATCGTGCCACGAATCGCCCATCTCGCCACCACCACGAATGTGCGCATACGCAATCACCACGCCCCGGTCCAGCAGCGACAATCGCGACGCACTAAACCCGATTGGCAAAGGATATCCATACGACCCATATCCATAGATATACAGCGGATTATTCGAGTCCCGCTTGAAGGAATCTCGACGGTAGACCACCGAAACCGGAATCTTCACTCCATCCGCAGCCTCAGCCCAAACCCGCTCCGATCCATACAGCGCCGGATCGAACCCACCCGGCACCTCCTGCTGTTTCAGAAGCGTCGAATCCCCAGTCCTGACGTCCACCTCATACACCGAAGCCGGCGATACCAGCGACTGATAGCTATACCGAAACCTCTCCGTCTCAAACTCGGGATTGGCGTGAGTCCCAGCCGAATATACCGGCTCCGGAAATCGAATCTCCCGCGACTCGCCGAGCATGTCGCCCGCAACGAACTCCGTCAATGTCAGGGTCGGCAACCCCATCCGCCGTCGAGAGCTGACACAGAACGACTCAAACACATCGAAGCCCTCAAGCGGCGCCTCCGGATCGAGCGCAATCAGTTCCTTCCAGGATTCACGCCCCGGACTCTCCACCGGCGCCGTTACAACGCGAAAATTCTTCCCCACATCATTCGTCCGGATGTAGAACAGCCCGTGGCGATGGTCCACCCCATACTCCTGCTCTTCCACCCGCGGAGCAATCAGGTGAAACTCTCCTTCAGGAGTGTCCGCAGAGAGAAACCACCATTCGCTCGTCGTGTGGCTGCCCAACTCCATCAGCAGATACTTGCCGTCCCTGGTCTTGTCCACGCCAACGTTGAACCGTTCATCCTTCTCTTCGTAGACGACCACGTCCTGCGCCGCGCTATCACCCAGCCGATGCCGAAACACATGATCGTGCCGCTTCGTCACCTCATCCTCAGTGGTATAGAACAGCGTCTTCGAATCGGCCGCCCACCCAATCGATCCAACCCTCTCCGCTGTATCGGGCAGGTCTTTCCCCGTCCTCAAATCCCGGACATGGAGGGTGTACTGCCGAAAGCCGGTGTTGTCGGTCGAGTAAGCCAACATGAACCCATCCGGGCTTACCGTCATCCCCCCCACAGCCATAAACGGCTGACCCTCGGCCAGTTGATTGACATCCAGCACAATCTCTTCCGGCTGCGACTCGTCAAACTTCTCCCCCGTACCCAATCTCCGGCAATGAATCGGATACTGACGTCCTTCCACCGTACGCACGTAGTAAAACCATCCCCGGTCGCGGAAGGGAACCGACACGTCGGTCTCTTTGATGTGCGACAGCATCTCCGCATACAGCTTCGCCTGCAGCGCCTCTGTCGGTGCCATCACGGACTTCGTATAGGCGTTCTCCGCCTCAAGATACGCGATCAACTCGGGCGAGGATTTGTCCCTCATCCAGCGGTACGCATCCTCCAGCGTCTGTCCGTGCAGTGTGGTCGGTGTCGGTTCCTGGCGTGCGTGGGGGGAAGTGATGCTACTTTGCGTCATAAATCGAAGCTCCAACTGACAGAATACAGTGTCAGACTATGGCCCAAAGACAACCATAAGATTCCCCTGCACACCAAAACGGGTGTATTACCAAAGGCAGGTGCGAGTTGTATACTTGCCCGCTACAGGAGCGACGTTATGAATCTCGATCATGTACGTTCCATTCTTCTCGGCACCACGATCCTGTCGCCTGGTCTGCTCTTCGCCCAATTCGATCCCACGGCCACCTCCGCCTCCCAAACCCAGTCCCCGACCCAACCCGGCCGCCCTCAACAGCAGTCTTCCCCCGCACAGCAGGATTCAGGTCCTAACGCCGGAGACGTCGGCCAGATCATGCAGGACAAGATGTTCCTCCGCAAAGCCACCGAAGGAGGCATCGCCGAAGTGAAGCTGGGACAACTCGCCGCCCAGAAGGCAAACAGCGACGACGTCAAGACCTTCGCTCAGAAGATGGTGGACGACCATACGAAGATGAACCTCGAGATCGCTCAAGTCGCGGACTCCATGGGAGTCATGGTGCCAAAATCGATGAACAAGGAAGACCAGGCCGAATACGACAAACTCAACGCTCTATCCGGCAATGACTTCGAAATCGAGTACCTGTCCTTTATGGTGAAGGACCACCACAAGGATCTTCATGCCTTCCGTATGGAAGCCGCCAGCCCCACCGACGCGACGCTTCATAATGAAGTGGTCAAAGCACAGAGCGTCATTCACGAGCACACCGTGATGGTCGATAAACTCGCCCGCGCGAAAGGCATTCCCGTGCCTGTCCACGGCGAGCACAAGCCAAATCCCGCTCCCACTTCGTAGATTTGCTGTACACGCCGCTGCGCAATTGAGGATGCTCCGGCATCCTCTTCTGGCTTTGCGGCGAATGCCTCCATGATCGCGACACCAATCAACGGGCCCAACGGAACTTTGTTCACAGGCCAAGCGTAGAATCAGCATCGATGACCTACGTTTCGCGTTGGCTGGCGGTTGTTCTCCTGATCTTCGCACCGTCGGTCGTTTTGACGGCCGAATCGGTGAGCTCTCTTCCGGCTCCCACCGGCTATATCAATGACTTCGCCGGCGTCCTCTCCCCCTCTACCAAAAACAACCTCGAGAATCTCTGCACCCAGGTCGATCGCCAGGCCCACGCGCAAATCGCCGTCGTCACCATAAAAACCCTCGACAACGACCAGCCGATCGACGAGTTCGCCACTGCGCTCGAAGAGAAGTGGAAGGTAGGCAAAAAAGGAACTGACCGCGGCGTCCTGATGGTCGTCGTGATGAACCCGCGGAAATATCGAATCGAAGTCGGCTATGGGCTGGAGGGCATCCTCAACGACGCCAAGGTAGGCGATATCGGCCGCATGATGGTTCCGTCGCTCAGCCAGGGTGACTACAACACAGGGATCACGCTCGGCGTGCAACAGATCGCCCGCATCATCGCCGCCGACGCCGGCGTCACGCTAAACCTGGGCCAGACTGTCCACCAGTACCACCGCCAGCAGGCTCCGGCTCAAATCAGTTTCATGGGGCTTCTCCTCGGCGGCGGCGCCATCCTGCTGATCCTCTTCTTCCTCGCCAAGACCGGCAACATGGGCCTGATTTTCTTCCTCCTGGGGAACCTGATGGGCGGCGGCTTCGGTGGTGGACGCGGCGGCCGTGGCGG
>JAOAPF010000044.1 GCA_025462755.1 Edaphobacter sp. | reverse complement strand
CTCGCGGTCCTCGGCTGCAACGCAAGCTGGTCATGCAGAAATTTCGCCGCCTTGTAATACTTCGCCTGCTGCGTCACCCGGTACACCAGCAGCACCGCCCTCCCCATCTCAATGTCGTCGAGCGTATGCTCATTGGCCTTATAGCCCGTAATTGTTCCATCATCAGTTACATATTTATCGACGGCAGTCTTGATGTATTTAAAATCCTGTCCATCCGCGGTCGAGTGCCACTCCGCGGCCATCCCATCCAGCAGCACGCCTTCTTCATACCCCCACACCCCCGGATGCACCGTCGTCGACACCGCCCCCGTCGGCCACATCCTGATCACCGTCGCCGCCATCCCCCGCGATGGCGAATTCTCCGGGACCACACCCTGCGCCCCAGCCACCCGAACCACCAACCCCAACAGCACCAAACTCATCAGCCGTTTCATTCCCCAAGCCTCAATCCAGAGATAGCGACGCCCACCAGCATAACGCTGACCAGTCCACCCCTGGAAAGCAAACAGAACGGAAAAAACTGAAGCACAGAACAACAGAAAAGACTGAAAACTGATCCCCATATCTTTCGAAGCAACCCAGAATCCAGCCGAATCAGTTACAAACCAACGCCGTCCACACACCCGCAACCGTTCCGCTCGCGCCCGTCACCCTGAGATCCACAAACTGTCCAACTCCTACCGTCACATTCCCCGTCGCCGTACAGGCTGATCCCGATGCCACCGAACACGCCAAAGCAGTATCCGTCATACTTCCCGGCGTTCCCTGCCGCAACGTCACGTTGATCGTACTCGACTGCCGCGAAAAAACACTCAACTGCGTCGCCGAGCAGCCAGCAGGCACCCACGTCAACACCGAGTCCGCTTCAGTCGCCGCCGAATTCGCGCTATTCACCGAATAAAACACAAAACTAAACGACACCGCATGGTAGAGCGAAGCAAACGGAATCCCGCTCGTCCCACCGCCTCCGCCACCTCCCCCAGTCCCGGGCGCGCCCTGCGGAATCGTAAAGTTCAGCACCGCTGCACTCGCCGTCCCGATGTTGGTCACGCTCGCCTGGGATCCCGCCGTTCCAGTCGTCACCGTCCCCACGCTCACTGTCGCTGCGGCGCCCGAAGGCCCAGTGGCGCCTAGCACCCCATTCACCGCAAGCACCGCCCACTGCGCCGGCGACACATCCGGCTGCGATCCCAGCGAGGTCGTCGCCCCCAAATACGTCGCTCCATTGAAAACTACAACGTCATTGGCGTGATAGACGGTTGCCGCCACCCACGTCCCCCGATACGTCACTCCCACGGCGCCAGGCGCACCCGCCGGCCCCTGCGCTCCCGTCGCTCCCGCAGCCCCTGGCGTTCCAGCCTGCGCCAGCACACTCCACAAGGCCGGACTCAGATCCGGCTCCCGCCCCACATTAGCCGCCAGCGCCACATAACTCGACCCGCCGAAACTCACCGCACTCCCAACCGCGTACGAAGTACCCACAAGCCACCCGCCAAGAAAGCTCGCCGGAGGCCCCTGGGGCCCCGCCGGCCCCGTAGCTCCTGTCGCACCCGCAACACCCGGCACTCCCGCAGGCCCAGTCGCACCAATCGGCCCCGCAGGCCCCTGCGCCGCGAGCAACGCCCACTGCGCCGGGCTCAGCGACGGCGTATTCCCCACGTTCCCGCCGACTAGAGACACATAAGTCGACCCGCCAAAGCTCACCGCATCATGCAGCGCATAGTTCGTCGTCGAAACATAGTTCCCCGTGTAGTTCGCCACCGCAGGCCCCTGCGGACCCACTGGCCCCTGCGGACCTTGCGCCCCTGTGGCTCCCGGCAAGCCCGAGGCACCCGGCAAGCCCTGTGGCCCTTGCGGCCCAGATGGCCCCTGCGCTCCCTGCGACCCCGTCGCAAACAGGGACCACTGCGCCGGACTCACATCAGGAGTATTCCCATGGTTGCTCGCCACCAACGAAACATAAGCCGCCCCATTGAACAAAACCCCATCCGCCAGCCCATAGTTCACCGTCGACGAGTACGCCCCCCGAAACGTCATCCCCACCGGTCCGGCAGGCCCCTGCGGTCCCATCGGCCCAGACAAGCCCTGCGCTCCAGCAGGCCCCGTCAACCCCTGGGCCCCCGCCTGCCCCGGAATCCCCTGCAAACCCTGCGGCCCCGGCGGCCCGTTTGGCCCCACCGAACCCGGCAGTCCCTGCGGCCCCGCCACACCCTGCGGACCTTGCGCCCCGGCAGCTCCCGTCGGCCCCTGCGCTGTCAACACCCCCCAGTTCCCCGGACTCGCGCTCGGCGTATTCCCATGGTTGCCATTCAGCAGCGAAGCATAGCTGGCTCCCTGCCACAACACCACATCACCCAGAGCATAATTAGTCGTCGAAGCATAATTCCCCTGATACACCAACCCCGGCAGCCCCGGCGCTCCTGCAGCTCCCGTTGCCCCTGTCGGCCCCGGCGCACCTGTCGGCCCAGCGGGCCCGGTCAACCCCGGCGGCCCAGTAGCGCCCGTCACACCCTGCGATCCCTGCGCCCCAACTGCCCCCAGCGCCATCACTCCCCATTCCCCCGCACTCGCGCTTGGCGTGTTCCCATGGTTCGCCGAAGTCAGCGAAATGTAGCTCGACCCCTGAAACGACACAATGTCATTCAACCCATAGTTTGCAATTGACGCATAGGTCCCCTGATACGCCACCCCCGCTCCGCCGCCCGAACCGCCCGTACCTCCCTGCGCCAGCACCGCCCATTGCGACGCGACTCCCGGTGTATTCGCCTGATTTCCCCCAATCAGCGACACATAGCTCGACCCGGCAAACGTCACCACATCGTGCAGCGCATAGACCACGCCCGCGGCATAGGCCCCCTGGTAGTTCAGCCCCGAAGCTCCCGGAGGCCCCTGCGGCCCGGCGAGTCCAGCCGGCCCCGTAGCTCCCGTCGGCCCTGCAGAGCCCTGCTGTCCCGCTGGCCCAACCGGACCCACACTCCCGCCACTTCCCCCCGAAGCCAGCGCCACATCCAACACCGCCGCATGACCCGTCAGGTCATTCTCCTTGCTATCGAACTGCACCACCGCCGTCCCAGCAGTAAGCGCCAGCCCATGGTTCGCCGCCGGAGCCGTAATCCAACCCTGCACCAGCGCCGTCACATCCACGGCAATATAAGCCCCCGACTGGCTCACCGATACCACCTGCGCGGCGCTCCCCAGCGAAGGCAGCGTCGCAAACATCACGCGGTACTCGTCCCACGCCCCATTCACCGGCTGCAAGCTAACCAGCCCACCCGTATCCATCCGATTGCAGTAAAGCCGCAGCGTAGCCCGCGACACCTGTGCCGCCGTAGTCCCCGCCGGCAGTGTCGAAAGATCGAACTGCAGCAGCGCCGTATACCCGCCACCCACATTCAAATTAGAAATCGCCCCGCTGTTCACTCCCGGCCGGGCACTGTTCACGTGAGCATCTGCCAGCAGCGTCGCCTCCACCGCGAATGCCGGCAATCCAACAGCCGACAGCGCCGCGAGCCCCGCCCCGAGCAGAAATCTCCTACGAACCAGGCCCATCCAAACCCTCAAGGACGGTCCTTGTCCCGCGAACCTCCGCGTACCAAGGACCATTCCAACCTTCAACGATTCAAGCTCTGTGATGCACGTCGCCGGTGTTGTCCTTGATCCGGCCGTGTTCCAAAAAACAAGACAAACAACTGGGAGTGTTCCCGTTTTAGGCTAACCAAACCCAAAACACAAGCATCTTTCACTGCCACTTCCGTATCATCCCGAATGCCCTCTCATTTCCACCGGCAACCCGCATCCCATATAGTGGCCCACAGCGCGCTAAAGACCTACACCACCACGAGGCACCGAACGCATGAGCAGCCCCGCCGCAATCCAGACGCCAAACCAACCCGGCCAACCTCCCCTGCCCGAAAATCTGGTCGACATCTCCCGCCTCGTCACCGCCTACTATGCCCTCCATCCAGACCCCAACGTTCCGGCCCAGCGCGTCGCCTTCGGCACCTCCGGCCATCGCGGCAGCGCCTTCTCTGCCTCGTTCAACGACGACCACATCGCCGCCATCACCCAGGCCATCGTGGAATACCGCGCCACCCAGCACACCACCGGCCCCCTCTTCCTCGCCAAAGACACCCACGCCCTCTCCGAGCCCGCCTTCACCACTGCACTCGAAGTCCTCGCCGCCAACAACATCGAAACCATCATCGACGAGCATCTCGGCTACACCCCCACCCCCGCGCTCTCCCACGCCATCCTCACCCGGAATCAAAACCTCAAGCTCCACCGCGCCGATGGCATCGTCATCACCCCATCCCACAACCCACCCGAAGACGGCGGCTTCAAATACAACCCACCCAGCGGCGGCCCGGCCGACACCGCCGCCACCAAATGGATCGAGAACCGAGCCAACGACTTCATCGCCGCCGGCCTAAGCGGCGTAAAGCGCATCTCCTGGTTCCGCGCCCTCTCCTCCGAAAAAACCTATCGCCACGACTACATCACCGCCTACGTCGACGACCTCGCCAACGTCATCGACTTCGCCCCCCTTCGCAACACCACCCTCAAACTAGCCGTCGATCCCCTCGGCGGGGCTGGCGTCCACTACTGGCCGCGCATCGCCGAAAAGTATCTCCCCTCGTTACAAATCCTCAACCCCTACGTCGACGCGACCTTCCGCTTCATGACCACAGACTGGGACGGCCGAATTCGCATGGACTGTTCCAGCCCGTATGCAATGGCGTCTCTCATCAAAAACAAAGAAAAATACGACGTAGCCTTCGCCGCCGACACCGACCACGACCGCCACGGCATCGTCACCCGCACCACCGGCCTGCTCAACCCCAACCACTACCTCGCCGTCTGCATCCAGTACCTCTTCACGAACCGGCCCGAGTGGTCCGAAAAAGTAGGCATCGGCAAAACCCTCGTCTCCTCCAGCATCATCGACCGAGTAGCCAAAGGCCTCAACCGCCCCATGCTCGAAGTACCCGTAGGCTTCAAGTGGTTCGTCGACGGCCTCATCGACGGGTCGTTAGGTTTTGTAGGAGAAGAATCCGCCGGCGCCACCTTCCTCCGCCGCAACGGCCACGTCTGGACCACCGACAAAGACGGCCTAATCCCCGGCCTCCTGTCCGCCGAAATGACCGCCCGCACCGGCAAAGACCCCGGCCAGCTCTATGCTGAGCTCACCGCCAAATACGGCAACCCCGTCTACGAGCGCATCGACGCCGCAGCCACCAAAGACCAAAAAGCCAAGCTAGCCAAACTCTCGCCCCAACAAGTCACCGCGAAACAACTAGCCGGCGAACCCATCACCGCCATCCTCACGGAAGCCCCCGGCAACCACGCACCAATAGGCGGGCTGAAAGTCACAACAGAAAACGGCTGGTTCGCCGCCCGCCCCTCCGGCACCGAAGACGTTTACAAGATCTACGCCGAATCCTTCAAAGGCAAAGACCACCTGAAACAAATCCAGACCGAAGCCCAGGACCTCGTCAACAAAGCCATTGAAAATTAAACCGTTACAAACAGCCGTCATCCTGAGCGGAGCGCAGCGGAGTCGAAGGACCCCGAGTCCGCCCGTAGTGGCACAATCATCGTTATCTTTTCGGCGATGATGCGACTCAGCGCCCCGTCGGCATCTTCAAAAAATCCCCAACCCCCAACGCCGACCGCGTAAACCGCGACGAATAAATACTGCCCTTGTAATAATCCACAAGATTGATCCGCGCCCCCGCCGAAGCCCGCCCCGGCCGCTGCGGAATCAAGTGCACCTCGCCTTCACCCTGCAACTCATCCCCGACATAATTCTTCAGCATCTTCCCGTCATACACCGTAGTCACCCGGTACCACTTTCCAAACGGATACCGCTTCTCGCAGTTCAGCAGCGGCAGCCTCTGCCCGCCCGAAGTAGCAAAGCTATCCAGGCACCACTCCCCCTTCACAATCCGTATCTCAAAGAGCATCCGCTCCTCCGGCACATCCATACCGGTCGCCGGATCGATCGACTGCAGATGAAAGATCCTCTGCTCCGCCCTGCCATCCGCATCCGGCTTGAAGATCATCTCCCACGTCCACGTCTCCGCCCCGGCAAGCGGATGCACCTCAACAAACAGGGCGTCGTCCACGCCATTGAACGCAATCGCCTTCCCTATCGCCGTCTCAATTACCTGCGGATGCCCCAAAATCTTCGTCCCATGCCCGCCCAGCGCCGCGGTCTGATCGAACCGCCACGTGATCTGCTTCGCGGTTTTTCCATCCTTCGTCCCCTGACCGCGTCCCAACACGCAGGTCGAAACCGCAACACAAAACACAAACAAAAGGCGAACCATCTTCTTCTCCCTGGCCATCCCCCGAGCATACCGCGTGCAGCGCAACGGACAAACCCGCTTCTCGAAAACCTCTTCAAACCGCAACCGCCCCGTTATCTGCTCTTTTCATCACCCAAACGGGACAAGGAACTACCACGTTGTGGCCACGCGATAGCCCGGGCGTGCATCTAAGCTTGCAGACGTATGAAAGGAGTTGTTCATGCGCGCGAAAAAGGAGATGTGGATGCAGGTTCAGATCAATAGCGACAGCAATATCTCAATGCACGGCAGGCTCTCCGACTCCATCGGAGCCTATATCAACAACCTCCTGCAACGATTCGACCCATACCTCACCCGGGTCGAGGTCTATCTGTCCGGCGAAAACGTCAAAAAAGTCGGCCCGAAAACAACCGGTCCCAAAGAGAAGCGCTGCGTGCTCGAAGCCCGCGCCAAACGTCATCAACCCCTTGTCGTCACCAACAAATCCACGGACATTGAGGACGCCTTCTCCGGCGCCGCCGACAAAATGCACCGGCAACTCGAAACCACCTACGGCCGCCTCGCGGACAAACGCCGCCGCAAACAAAAGATGGAAGGAAGCATTGACAGCCTGTCCTCCGTCTCTGCCGCCGACTGACAAGGGATCGCTAACCCATTTTCCCCTTCACCAACAACAACATACGCCCGGCGTATCAATCGCCTCCGATCCATGGCAATGGGTACCTCGCTTGACGAAAGCCCCCGGCGGCCTAGGGGGCTTTTCTTCTGCTCGCTTTGTTTAGCAAGGTCGATACGCAGAAGTCCTAGCCTAAGTGTCCTGTAATAAAGACTTTGCACACATTTTAGTGGGAGGGGGGCCTACCGCGTAAACCGCACCCCGCCCATCATCGTCACCGGAGCTCCCAGGGTAAGTACCGGCGTCCGCCCCGCCTGCACCGGCTGATTCAGCAAATTCTGCACTCCGCTGTACACCGTCCATCGCCGCCCGAAGACGTGCTGAACAAACAAATCCACCTGCGCATACCCCGCCAGCAGGAACTGGTTCGCCGAATCATCGAACTGCTGTCCGGTAGTCCGCAGGTTCACACTCAACACCCCCAGCCGCTGGTTTTGAAACCGCACCTGAACCGTCGCCATATTGCGCGGAACCTGCGCGATCCACTTCCCCACCAGAGTAGGATCAGCCTGAAACTTCGTCACCGTCGCAAATGCCAGTTGATATCCGCCAATCACCGACAGGAATCTCGCCGGCTGCAATTGCCACTCCAGCGAAAGGCCGTCACTTCTCAACTGCCCCAGGTTCTCCCGTTTCAACAAGGTCGAAGTTGGAGTCGAAACCAACGTCACCGCAGCAATAGGCCGGTTCACCTCCGTCCAGAAATAGCTTCCCCGTACCGACCCGAACCTCTCCAGCCCAACCAGCGCCCCCACCTCAAACCCAGTCGCCCGCTCCGCCTGCAGACTGGCGTTCGGCAACGTGGTCTGCTGCCCCACCTGCCCCTGCCGATAAAGCTCATTCATCGTCGGCCCACGGAATGCCCGAAATCCGGACCCCGTCAGCGACAAAGACCCCGTAATCTTCTTCACCACGCCAAGCCGCGGATTGAAGACATTCTGGCTGATGCTCGGCAGCGGCGGCGGTATCCCTCCCACCTGATCTGCATCGAAGCTCGCAAAGTGATCGAACCGCGAAGAGAACGCAATCGACCAGGTCGTCGGCTGCCACAGCACCTCGCCATACACCCCCCCGCCCCGCTGCCGCGAACTCAAACTCACCCCGGTGATCTTCTCGAGATCGGTCCCGCGAGTATCCAGCGCATCGCCACCCGCAACCACCGTCCATTTCCCATACCCCCGCGCCCACTGCACCGCCCCACCCACCTGCTGCGACGGATCGAAATGCAGACTCGTCAACTTCTCCGAAGTTCGCGTCGCATTAATCGAAGAAAAACTCTGCCGAAAGTGCTGGTCAGTCCCATAGACCCGAACCAGAAATCTCCCCGCATTCCCGGCCGACCAATCGCCTCCAGCAACATAACGCCAGATCCGCGTCGCGTTCGTCTGCAGCGGCGTCCCATTGCTCCGAGCCTCATTCAGTACATTGCCCCGCACAAACACATCTCCATCCGGCCCCAGACTTCGCCGCAACTCCACCCGGCCACTCTGCGAGTGAACATTCGAAGGAATATCCACCGGCCCGCGAAACTGAGGAGCCGTCAAAATATACCCACCCGTTCGAAACAAACTGCTAGCCGCCAGCCCGCTCCATCCCCGCACCCCAGCCGTAATCAAGCCATCGACGGTCGAAGTATCCTCACTCGCCGCTGCGACATTAAATCCGTAGTCAAAACTCTTCGGAATAACCGGAACCACATCGATCACCCCACCGATCGCACTGGAACCGTACAAATCCGAGGCTCCGCCCCGCATCAACTCAACATCCTGGATAGCCAGCGCAGGAATCTCACTCCAGTGAATCCACCCTCCATACCCATCGTTCAACGGCACCTGGTCACTCAACACCAGCGTTCGGCTCGCAGCCGTCGAACCCAGCCCTCGCAGCGTCGTTCCCTCAGTCGTCGGATTCGCGACCCACGAACTCGTCCGCCGAAACAGCTGGAACCCAGCAACCTGCCTCAACCGGTCATCCAGCGTATAGCCCGGAGCCTCACGCAACTGCTCTCCCGTCATCGTCCGCACACTACTCGCACTCGCATCCAGCGCCAGCGGCGACCGCGCAGCCGTGACCTGCACCTCTTCCACAGCCCCCGCCACCTGCATCACCACCACAAGCCGGTTCTCCTCTCCCAGAGCCCGTACCATCTGGGTGAACCCATCTCGTGTGATCTCCACCATCGTCTGCGTTTCGACATTCACCGTCGCGCACCCACCAGCCTCGATTACAACTGCCTGGGACGGATTCCCCAGCAGCTGCACTCGCGCACCAACGATCGGCAACCCTCGCTGATCCTGCACACAAACTTGGACCGGCCGCCCAGCGGCACTGGCTGGCGCAACACCGAACCACCAACAAGCCACCAACAGAGCCCAAGATTGCACCCACACTCGCATTACTTACAATCCTATCGTTATCCACCACCCAACATCGAACCGTCCGGCCGAGGCGTCCCGCAGCGCATCGTGATACTCTTCCGCCGAAAGCCCAATCCGCCATGGCAACCACTCGCCGCATCTTCTGCTCGCAAGCCGCAACGCTTCTCCTGGCCCCACGTCTCCTCTTGGCCCAGGCCAAATCGACCTCCCGCCCTGACGTCGCTGCGATCGATCACGATCGCATCCTTGCGCAAGCCAACGCCTATCTTAAGGAGCCGCCCAACCCAATCACCACCCAGACTTGCCCCCGCAGTCCCGGCACCCCGCACGACTACTACTCCGAGGCCGAAGACTACTGGCCCGATCCGTCCAACCCCACCGGCCCCTTCGTCATTCACAGCACCGGCCCCTCTAACCCCGACGCCTTCACCGCTCATCGCGACGCTCTGCTCAACTTTAGTATCTATGTCCCTGCACTAACGGCGGCCTTCCTGCTCACCAACGACGAAAGTTATGCCCAACAGGCCGTCAAACACCTGCGGGCATGGTTCATCGATTCTGAGACACGGATGACCCCAGGTCTTCTCTACGCTCAGACCATTCGTCCTGCAAAGACAGGACGCTTCGAGGGCGTCGTAGAAGCCGTCCATCTTGCGGAGGTCGTTCAGTGCCTGCTGTTCCTGAACACCTCCGAGGCCCTGACGGAGTCAGATCACACTGCCCTCAAGAAATGGTTCGCCGAATACTTCGAGTGGCTTAACACCTCCCGGCTTGCCGGCCTTGCTCGCGATAACAAAAGCCACCACGGCTCTTCGTGGTTTCTTCAAGCCGCAGCTATCGCTCACCTCAACCAAGTCGCTGATGACGCGCCGCTTACTACGCTTCGTCATCGGTACAAATCCAGCGCCATTCGCGCTCAGATTGTTGCCAACGGCGAGTTTCCCCGCGAACTGTCTACCGCTAACCCCTATCGCAATACTCTCTTCAACCTCGACTTGTTCTCCGGTATCTGCGTTCTGCTTTCTACCCGCTTCGAGAGCGTTTGGGATTATGAGTTGCAGGACGGCCCAGGTATGCGCACCGTGATCGCGCGCCTTTACCCGTTTATTCTTGACCGCGGCATGTGGCCTTATCTGGCCGACGCGCAGTATTTTAGTGATCTACCCATTCGGCCTCCCAGCTTGCTTTTCGCTGCACGCGCCTATGACCGGCCGGAATATGCCGACCTCTGGAAGAGGCTTAAGCCCGACCCAACGAATGCCGAACTCCAGCGGACCTTTCCCATCCGTCAACCGCTGCTATGGGTTACTCGGCCTAAAATCCTCAGCTTCTGATATTTTTTTTCGCGTGGTGGAGAGCCATTTTTGCAGGGGGTTTTGCGGATTTTGTGGTGAAACGTGGTGGTAAATCGTGGTGTGGTGGGATGCGTGGTGAAACGTGGAGAGTTGACGACCATTTTTCCAGAGTCGAAAACATGCCACTTTCTTGAATTTATTTTTGGTTTATTTTTCTTTACTCATTGCTTCTTCGTCGACTCGCGAAACTCCCGCACGATCCCGAGGTACTTCCGCGCGCTCTCCGTCACGACCTCAGGCTTGCCTTCGGCCATGGCTTTCGCGTTCACGAGGTCGGAACCAACCCCGAGAGCAAAGGCTCCAGCCTCCAGAAACTCCTTTGCTGTCGCGAGTGAGACCCCACCGGTTGGAATCAAGTCGATCTGCGGAAGCGGCCCCTTGAGTGCAGTCAGATACTTCGCGCCACCCACTGCGCTGGCCGGAAACACCTTCACCACATCCGCTCCGGCCTCCCAGGCAGTCACAATCTCCGTCGGGGTCAGGGCGCCTGGCAGCACAGCCGCCGAGTATCGGTGACACATCTCAATCGTCTTCACGTTGAGGGCCGGACTCACCACAAACTGTGCCCCCTCCAGCAGGCACATCCGCGCCGTCTCCGGGTCGAGCACGGTGCCTGCACCGATGAGAATGTCCGGGCGCTGCTCTGCCAGTTTGCGCATCACCTGTATCGCGCCCGGAACCGTCATCGTGATCTCGAGAACGGTAACGCCGCCGTCGGCGATCGCTCCGGCAAGCGCCATCGCCTTCTCGACCGACTCCGCACGCAGCACAGGAACCAGTCCAATCTCCCGCAACGCGTTCAGTACTGCAATCTTCTCCATCAGTTGTTCCTCCGGGGCTAAAGCCCTATTTTTTTTACGGCTCTCTCTGCGGCACGGCTAAAGCCGTGCCCTTAAGCAAGACAAAAAGCAAGAAAAACTATCTTTGCACCCTGGCGCCGCCGCCCTTCATGATGCGCTGCACCTCATCAAAGGTTGCCATGGTCGTGTCGCCGGGGGTCGTCATCGCCAGAGCACCATGGGCGCAGCCGCAGTTCACTGCCCACTCCGGCCCCTTGTCGTTCAGAAATCCGTAAATCAAACCCGAGGCGAATGAGTCGCCACCGCCAACGCGGTCGAATATTTCGAGGTCGGGCATCGGCCTTGCCTCGTAGAACTCGCCCTTGTAGTAGCAGACCGCACCCCAATCGTTGATCGTAGCCGTCCTGGCGTGACGCAGTGTCGTGGCCACAACTTTGAAGTTCGGAAAAGCTGCGACAGCTTTCTCGATCATCTTGCGAAAACTCGCCGACTCCAGTTCGCGGAGATCCTCGCCGACACCCTCGATCTCGAATCCCAGCGCCGCGGTAAAGTCTTCCTCGTTGCCGATCATCACGTCGACGTACGACGCCAACTCGCGATTCACCTCAGTAGCCCGAGCTTTGCCGCCGATCGACTTCCACAACGAGTCGCGGTAGTTCAGGTCGTAGCTGATGATGGCGCCATGCTTGCGCGCAGCAATCATCGCTTCCTTTGCGACCTCTGGTGTCGTCTCGCTAAGCGCGCAGAATATGCCGCCCGTATGGAACCATCGCGAACCCTCTTTGCCGAAGATAGCGTCCCAATCGATCTGGCCCGGCTTCAACTGGCTCACCGCAGTGTGCCCGCGATCCGAACAACCAAGCGCCGCACGAACGCCAAAACCGCGCTCGGTAAAGTTCAGGCCGTTGCGCGTCGTGCGGCCCACGCCGTCGTACTTCGCCCACGACACATGCGACTGGTCCACGCCGCCCTGGAGCATCAGATCTTCGAGCAGCCGCCCCACCGGGTTGTCTGCAATCGCAGTCACGATGGCGGTCTTCAATCCGAAGCATCGCCGCAGCCCACGCGCAACGTTATACTCTCCGCCACCCTCCCACACATTGAACTGGCGCGCCGTGGCAACCCGCACATCGCCGGGATCGAGCCGCAGCATGACTTCGCCGAGGCTCACCTCGTCCCACTTGCACTCATCCTTCGCCCGCACCACAAGGCTCTTCGCGTCACTCGCAGCTTTCGTCACTCCAACCTTCCCTTCGGGTATGTCTCTAAAAACTTAAAAGCTTCTCAGTCTTTTTTTACTTCAAATCGCCAATAGTAACCGGGTCCATATCGTCATACGCCTGGTTCTCTCCACCCATGCCCCAGCAAAACGAATAGTTCTTCGTACCAACGCCGGAGTGAATCGACCAACCCGGCGACACCACCACTTCCTTATCCGCGACCACAAGATGGCTCGAAGCATTTGGAGGTCCCATGAGGTGCATCACGCGGTGGGCGGGATCAACATCGAAGTAGAAATAAACTTCGCTGCGCCGCATGTGCGTATGAGGCGGCATCGTGTTCCAGTTGCTGCCCGACGCGAGCATCGTAAACCCCATCACCAACTGGCAGCTCTTGATTCCATCCTTGTAGATTGCCTTATAGATCGTTCGCTTGTTGCATGTCTCAAGACTGCCTAGTTCGAGCCCCTTCAAATCGGCGAACTTCACCATAGCGGTCGGATATTCCTTGTGCGCCGGATAGCTCAACAAGTAAAAGTAAGCCGGATCCTTTGCGTTCTTGCTCGCAAAGGTAACGGACCTGCTTCCCCGCCCTGCGTACAGACAGTCGAGCTTTCCCATATCGAAGCTCTTGCCATCTACCACGACCGATCCAGGCCCGCCAACGTTGAAGACGCCAAGCTCTCGACGCTCAAGAAAATATTCTGCACGCAGCTCCGGCTCTGTCTCAAGCTGCAACTCCTCACTGACCGGCACAGCCGATCCAATCACCGTCCGGTCGAGATCGACGTACGCGAACTCAATCTCTCCGGGCTGAAACATCCCCTCCAGAAGAAATGTCTCCCGCAACTCCTCGGTATTCATCATCTCGTACCGCACGGCGTCCGCCATCTGATAAAGCCGCATCTGTATCTCCCTTTGTTCTTCGTTCGGTTCGCAATCCAGTATAAGAGGTCGCCTTTGACGCGACGTTAATCGCGCGCGCCAATCCATAGTACTCGGGCCTATGGAATCGTTCTACGTCGGGCTCTGCTGGCAAAGCTCTGAGCGACTCCATACACTTCTTCCATGAATATTCGCCCAGCAGGTTTCTCCGACGAAGACACAATCTGGTCGATTCTGGAGCCCACGATCCGTGCCGGTGAGACCTATACGTTGCCTCGGGAGATGCGCCGGGAGCAGGCGCTTGCTTACTGGCTCTCCCCGGACCATACCGTATTTGTAGCGGAGGAAGATGGCGAGGTGCTCGGGACATACTATCTTTGCGCCAATCAAAAAGGTGGCGGCGCCCACGTCAGTAACTGCGGCTACATGACGGCTGCCCGGGCCTCCGGTCGCGGGGTGGCGACCGCGATGTGCGCCCATTCGTTGGAGTACGCGCGAACCCACGGCTTCCGCGCGATGCAGTTTAACTTCGTCATCACCAGTAATCTGCCGGCGATTCATCTCTGGCAGAAGTTCGGCTTTGCAACGATTGGCCGCCTGCCGGGCGCATTCCTGCACCCCAGTCTCGGGTACGTGGACGCACTCGTGATGTATCGCACGCTGTAGGACACACGATATTCGGTCGACGTAGTTGCTCCGACTCCAGCCCGCAACGTACATTGGCCTAAGCCATGCCAAATACATCAGCGAACATTCTCGACAGCTTCCGACTCAATAACAAAGTAGCGCTGGTCACGGGCTCTGCCAGCGGTCTGGGTGCCGCGATCGCCATCGCACTCGCGCAAGCGGGAGCCACGGTCGCCTGCCACGGTAACCGCCGGGCTGCGACCGAAACGGCGGCCGCGATTGGCGGAGACGCAGCCGCCTTCCGGGCCGATCTTTCTACCACCACCGGTGCCGAAGACCTTTTCACTCAGGTCAAGGATAGATTTGGCCGCGTCGATATCCTCGTCAACAACGCCGGCACGATTCTCCGCGCCCCCGCCGAAGAGGTTACTCTCGAAGACTGGCAGCAGGTGCTTCAGGTTAACTTGACGAGCGTCTTCCAGCTCTCGCAGCTTGCGGCCCGCGACATGATCCCACGCGGTGGAATCGGGGCGAACTGCGGCAAGATTGTGAACATCGCTTCGCTGCTCAGCTTTCAGGGCGGCATCCGCGTGCCTGCCTACGCCGCCAGCAAAGGCGGAGTTGCCCAGCTGACGAAGGCGCTCGCCAACGAATGGGCGCCGAAGGGGATTCAGGTCAACGCGATCGCCCCCGGCTACTTCGCTACCACCAACACCGAAGCCCTGCAGGCGGACGAGACCCGCAACCGGCAGATCCTCGAACGCATCCCTGCTGCGCGCTGGGGCCAGCCGGAGGATCTAGCCGGGGCCGCTCTGTATCTCAGTTCGGCGGCGAGCAACTACGTCACCGGCGCCATCCTTACTGTGGATGGCGGATGGATGGGCCGATAGAAGGGACGACTCCGCCAGGCGCGAAGCTGCATCCAACAGACGGAGGACTCCGCCATGCCCAGCCCACACCACCCTGCCGCCGAATTTCACTACAAGGCCGCACACGCCCACGAGGCCGCCGCGGTGGCCCATGACAAAGCCGATCATCTGACCGCGCACGAGCTCTCCAGGCTGGCGCATGAGCAATCCATCAGAGCCTTCGAGCGCTCGAAAGAGGCTTCTGCAAAGGTCAAGGCCCCGAAAGAATAACGGCAGCTTTTTAACGTGTTGAACTTTGTGTTTGAGTGAGAGCTCGCGCGAAGCAAACTTCGGCAGCTCGCCTCTACACTAGATTCATGCTTCGAGTTCCCTACGACGACCTCTACACTGCCCTTCTCCGCGCCATGCAAGGACTTGGCCTTGTACCGGATCGTGCGTCTCAATGTGCGCGCCTCTTCGCCGAGACGACTCGCGATGGTGTGTACACCCATGGCCTCAACCGCTTTCCGCGCTTTGCTGCATCCATTGCCAACGGCAGCGTCGACGTCAACGCAGAGCCTACGAAAACTGCGGGGATGGGAGCCATCGAACGATGGGACGGTCGTCGCGGCGTGGGCAACCTGAACGCCAGCGCCTCCATGCAGCGAGCGATCAATCTTGCAAAGCAGTATGGGATTGGAGGCGTTGCGCTGGGCAATACCAACCACTGGATGCGCGGCGGCAGCTATGGCTGGCAGGCCGCGGAGCAAGGACTCTTCGCCATCTGCTGGACGAATACGCTGGCTAATCTGCCAGTGTGGGGAGCGAAAACGCCGACCCTGGGCAACAATCCGTTGATCATTGCAATACCCCGCCCTGGCGGCCATGTCGTTTTGGATATGGCGGCGTCGCAGTTCTCCTACGGAACGCTCGCCGCCTATAGCAAACGCGGTCAGCCGCTGCCTGTCGATGGAGGCTTCGATACGGAGGGGCATCTGACAAAAGACGCTGCTGCCATTGAAGCGTCGCAGCGGGCGTTGCCCATCGGCTATTGGAAGGGCTCCGGGCTTTCGCTTGTGCTCGACATGCTCGCGGCGATGCTCTCCGGGGGCCTTGCAACGCATCAGATTCCGCTCGACCCTACACGCGAATCCGGGATCTCTCAAATCTTCCTCGCCATCGACCCCAGCTCTGTCGCGAGTGGGCAGGAACTCACCGAAATTGCTGAGGGCATCCTCAACTCGCTGCGCGATGCGACGCCGGTCGATCCGGGCAAGCCGGTACGTTATCCCGGAGAGCAGACGCTGCAGCTTCGCGAAGAGAACCTTCGCCTCGGCGTTCCTGTTGATCCCGAGATTTGGAAGCAGATCAGCGCTATTCCGTAGGTGGAAGCGGTGTACTTTGGACAGGCCAAAAATGCGATAGGCAGCAGATATTCCTGCTGCCTATCGCTGGTGTTTTCTGAAGGCTCGGCTTAGAAGTGAAACCCTACCTCCGCCGTCAAAGCGCGCGGTGTGACGTAGTGCGTACCGCTGAAGGTTGAAAGGAAGTTGTACAGCGCGACCTTATTGGTGAGATTGACAGCCGTCAGCCGAAGGCTCCATTTGTACTTGTCGCCGCCGAAGAGATTGTCCTCACCAACCGATGCATCGAAGAGGCTGCGGGCTTTTACCCGCGAGGGGTTCTTGTCATCATTCTCGGTTCCTGGTGCTGGGATCGAGAGGAGGCTTGAGGTGAGTTGAGTGGCGAGGCAAGGCGTCGGCAGCGGCGTTGTGGGCGTAGCCTTTACCCCATTGCAGGCGAGTCCAGCTTCGAACTCCTGATCTGCGGTAAACCCGCTAAGATCGATTGCCGGCTGACCATTCAGAGTTGTCGAAATAGCGCCGCAGTGGCTGTTAGGGTCAGTGATGTTGTAGCAAGGGGTTGCCGCCGCATTGAGGCCGCTATCGTATCGCCAGTTGAAGCCGATCCAGGGACCACGTTTGCCTGGAATCTGATACTGAACATGGGTGGTCTGGTTGAACTTCTCATCATGGTCGATGCGGAATGGATATCCGCTCTGTCCCACAGTGGCTCCCGCACCTGCGCTCTGCGGCGGGAAGAAACGTGCGCCCACCGAAGACATCGAGACGAAGGCAGAGAAGTGGTGATAGCTCGGAAGGTCGGCATGGATCACAAAGCCCTGAATCTTCGAGTTGTGCCAATCGATGGGGAAGAAGATCGGCGTGTTGCCGAGGATGGAGAAGTCGAACGCGCTATGCGTGTACTTCCAAAGGTAGTCGCCGCTGACGACGAAGTTCTTTCCGAAGCCCTGCTGGAATCCGGAATGGAACTCGTTCCGATACCCCGGCGTCACGACGTTCGATCCCCCCTGGCAGTTGAGCAGTGGAGCGAGCACGTTGTTTGAGCAACCTTCGCTCGACAGCACAAGATTTTCGTTGAACGGACTCTCGAGCGTTCGAGCGTAGGAGACACGAAGCACAGTTCCCGTCTGTTTTACGGTATAAGATGCGCCCAGACGAGGTTCCGCCTGTCTCGCGACTGTAAGGCCGTTATAGAGGTCTCCGCGAATACCGACGTTGAAGAGCCAATTGCCGGCCTTGATCTGATCCTGAATATACAGTGCGAGTTCCTTCACGTCTGTATGGCCGAAGTAGTTAAAGTTGGTTCCCCCACGGGTAAGGTCGAATGGAAGCAGGACTGGATTGAATGTGCCCCCAACGGACGGATCATTGGAAAAGGCGCCTGCCGCAGCACACTGCGA
>JAOAPF010000368.1 GCA_025462755.1 Edaphobacter sp. | reverse complement strand
CGGGCCGCTGCGGAGGCCGCCGCAGCAGCGGCAGCGCAACGACGCAGGGAGAGCGGGCAGCAGCAATGGCCTTCGACTGTGAGCCAGTCGGAGGTGCCGCAGTTTGGCGAAGCGAACCATGAATCTGAGAAGTTCAGCCCGGACGTGGCCTGGATGCCGGGCGCCGTGTTGATCGCCAAGAGCACTTACGTCTGGCTCGCACAGCTCAGCAAGCAATACGGGAGGTGGATTAATCGCCTGGATCAGATCCCGGATGAGGAATTGGATACGCTTGCACGTCGCGGGATGAACTCGCTGTGGCTAATCGGCATCTGGGAGCGCAGCCGGGCGTCACAGACGATCAAGCAGCTCTGTGGAAACCCGGATGCCGTGGCTTCGGCCTACTCGCTCTTCGATTACAACATCGCCGAGGACCTGGGCGGCGAGCCCGCTTACGTGAACCTGCGGAGTCGCGCCTATGCGCGGGGCATCCGGTTGGCCAGCGACATGGTGCCGAACCATATGGGTATCGATTCGCCGTGGGTGGTAGAGCATCCGGACTGGTTCATCTCGCGGCAGGATCTTCCCTATCCCGTTTACAACTTTGATGGCCCCGATCTGTCGCAGGACCCTCGTGTGGAGATCAAGATCGAAAGCCACTACTACGAGCAGACGGACGCAGCGGTCGTGTTTCGGCGTCGTGACCGGGCGTCGGGGGAGACAAGGTACATCTATCACGGCAATGATGGCACCAGCTTCCCATGGAACGATACCGCCCAACTGGACTACCTGAACTCCGCAGTACGCGAACAAGTGATCCAGACCATCCTGCATGTGGCGCGTCTGTTCCCGGTCATCCGCTTCGACGCGGCCATGACCCTGGCAAAGCGCCACTTTCACCGGCTGTGGTTTCCCGGCCCCGGTAGCAGCGGAGCGATTCCCTCCCGCGCCGAATATGGGATGTCGAATGCCGAGTTCAACGCACATATGCCACATGAGTTCTGGCGGGAAGTCGTAGACAGAGTCGCTGCGGAAGTTCCGGGAACACTGTTGCTCGCCGAGGCGTTCTGGCTGATGGAGGGTTACTTCGTCCGAACGCTGGGAATGCATCGCGTCTATAACAGCGCCTTCATGAACATGATGCGGGACGAGGAGAACGCAAAATATCGGTCGGTGCTGAAGAACACGCTGGAGTTCGACCCGGACATTATGAAGCGCTACGTAAACTTCATGAGCAATCCTGACGAGCGGACGACCATCGATCAGTTTGGCGACGGCGACAAGTGCTTCGGCGTTACGGCAATGATGGCGACCTTGCCGGGGTTGCCGATGTTCGGTCACGGTCAAGTAGACGGGTTCACCGAGAAGTACGGTATGGAGTACCGGAGGCCACGGTATGACGAGACTCCGAACCACTGGCTGATGGAACGACATGAGCGCGAAATAGCTCCCTTGCTGCACCAGCGAGCGCTCTTTGCCGAGAGCAGCAACTTCCTGCTCTATGATTTTTTCAACGACAACGGCACGGTGGACGAAAATGTCTTCGCTTACTCGAACCGGCGAGGAGACCAGCGCGGGCTGGTGCTCTACAACAACCGCTATTCCACGACAAAAGGGACCGTCGACTGGTCGGCGGCCTACGCGGACAAGCATTCGGGACAGCTTCGCCAGCAACAATTGAAGGACGGTCTGGATCTGAGCGGCGATCCGGCAATCATCCTCAGGTATCGCGATTCCCTGACCGGCCTTGAGTATCTGCGGCGTGCCGTGAATGCTGCGGAGCGCGGACTGAGCATCGAGCTGCGCGCCTACCAATGCCACGTTTTTGTGGATTGGCGCGAGATGCGTTCGACCGCAGACAAACCATGGGACCGCTTGTGCGACGAGCTAAACGGGCGCGGGGTTCCCAATCTGGAAGATGAACTGATCAACCTGGCACTGCGGCCTGTACACGACGCGCTGCGGCGACTGCTGGACCCGGCGCTGGTGCGAACGCTCGCCGAACTTTCTGAACATCCGCAAGCGGCCAGAGGCTCGGAGAAGCAGAAGAATATCGAGATGCAGAAGGAGAAATTCTTTGAGACAGCATGGACACGAAGCCAGGAGTTCTTGCGCGAATCGCAGATGGCGTATCGCGCTCGTAAAGGGGAACCTCTCGCGGTCATTCCGGTGGATCCAGCCTTGCTCGCAGAGAAATTCCGCGAGCGTGTGCGTGCTGCGATGGATATCCCAATACTCGAGAGCCTGTTTCCTACGCCTTGGAAGGTCTGTGCGCGCCGATTACTGCCTAGCCTGAGCCCCGAATTGATTGCCACCGCCGTTTGGGGTCCGGTGTTCAGCTGGTGTGTCCTGGAACTGCTCGCGGAGTCGATCGACGCAGAGAAGCCAGAGCGCGCGGCACTGGATCTGTTTGATCGATTACGCCTGCGGGAACCCTTGGCGCATGCCTTCTCAGCACTGGGATTGAAGGGGGAGGAAAGCTGGCGCGCGACAGCCCGAATCAAGGTTGCCCTGCTGGTTGAAGCTGGAGTGTCCGCGCCCGAGGCTTCCAGCACTATGGCCGTATCCGAAAGAGCGGAAACAGGGCCGATTGGCGGCGTCGCGGCATCTGCGAACGCTACGAGTGCTGCTCCGGCCAAGACGCCGAGGGAGCGGAAGAAGGCTACCCCGGCTCTCTCACCTATCTTGTGGCACGACGCAGATGTCCGTTGGCTAACCGGCGCGCACGAGGCACACGGGCATACCTATTTCGTGAAGGAATCCTTTGAGGAGTTGATTTGGTGGCTCCAGTTGCCAGCCCTGCGCAAGTTAGCTGGCGAAGCAGTGCCGGACCGCAGCGCAATCGCGGAATTAAGTAAGGCGATCAAGGAGGGCTTGGAGGCAGCCGCGTCCGCGGAGTACAGTCTCGATGCACTCCTTGAAAGCAACAAAGCCGAAGCCGAGGCATCCTGATCCGTCTAGGATTGCGCAATGTAAGGACGCGGATTCCATTGATTAGGGCGGTAACCACGGGATTTCTTCCGGTCTAGCCGCATTCTGGATAGAGGATTACATGTCGGCCCGACTCAGTCGGCCGGTCTCTCGCGGATTTATCTCGCGGGAGAAGGCATTGATTGTGCGGCCACATGTTGGTACACGAAGTGGGTTCGCGTTGATCCTTGTCGGCGTCAATGCCGTTATTGAGAGGTGCTCAAGCCATAGTTCTCCTGCTATTTCGAAGCCTTAAGTTTCGCTTAATCTTTGTCTCCGTTCATTCATCCTGTTCTTAACGGAATGTAAAGTCCAGCGGCTAAATTGATTCTGATCAATACATAGCGGTTGACCACCAAGCATTCCATGCGCAAGACAGGGATGAGACATGCACTTACGTTGATGAGGAGAGTTATGCGTTTTAGAGGAGCTTTATGGGCTATACCGTTTGTTGCGATGCTGGCTGCGTCGCCGGCTTTCTGCCAGACAGTCCGAGTGACGCTGACGGGATCTGTAACCGACGCGGAGGGTCGCACCCTGCAAGGGGCACAGGTGACCGTTGATCCGGGCAACGAAAGCGCGATTTCGGATGCCCAAGGGTTGTTCACGCTTACGGCGCTGCCGAGCGGCAAGTATACGGTAACGATCAAATACAAGGGATTTACCACGTGGACGCAGACCGTGACACTCAGTGCAGGCCAGGCATCCCACATCGTTGCCGCGCTGAAGGTGGCTACGAACAACGAAGATGTTCAGGTGTATGCAGGCCGGCAAGGCGGAGAGATTGAAGCGGTCAATCGGACGTTGACAGCCGACAACATCATCAACGTGCTGCCATCGGACGTGATCACCAGTTTGCCGAATGCCAACGTGGCTGACGCTATCGGACGGCTGCCCAGCGTGACGCTGGAGCGAGACGAGGGCGAGGGCAAATATGTGAAGGTGCGTGGAACCGAGGCCCGGCTGACGCATACGACGCTTGATGGAGTCACGATCGCTTCTCCTGAAACGGTCAGGCAGATCAAGCTCGACCTGATTCCCGCGGACCTTGTCGAGTCTGTACAAATCAACAAGACATTGCAGGCAAATATGGAAGGGGACGGGATCGGTGGGTCGGTCGATTTGCGCACGAAGAGTGCAGAAGATCGTCCGACGATATATCTGGAATCGACGGGGGGATATACGCCGATTATCGGGGGACGTCCCGCGTACCAATTCGATGGCACAGTGGGCAAGCGATTTCTCGACGGAAACAGACTAGGCGCCTTGATCAGCGGATCGTATGACTGGAACGGACGCGGTATTAACGACATCGAGCCGGCGCCAGCCCTGCAGGGCACATATGACCTGCGCGACTATCGGTATTTTCGTGATCGCCGTGGCGTCGGAGGCACACTCGACTACCGTTTCAATGACACTTCAACCATTTACCTCAAGGGGCTTTACTCGCACTTCAATAACTTTGGAGACGACTGGATTTACAGTCCTGCGATTAACAACTTCGTATCTCCTTTGCAAGGCGATGCTACCGGATCGGTTTCGTTCCAGGCTTTACGCCGACGGCCAGTGCAGGACATCGGAGGACTTCAACTGGGAGGACACCATGTCATTCGGCGATCCATCCTTGCCTGGGACCTCAACTCGTCGGTAGCGCGAACACGCGATGAAGGCTACTCCACCGCGCGTTTCTCGCCGCAGGCAGCTACGAATCCTTTAAATAATGTTCAATATGGCCTTGATTTGAGCAATCCGCTGGAGCCGCACCTTAACGTACAAAACGGCGTCAACATCTTCGATCCAACCAAGTATTTCTATACGGGACAGAGTGTGCAGTACATGTACAGTCCCGAGGTCGACCTTGGATTTGGGGCTTCTGTTGCGACCCCCTACTCATTGGCAGGACATGCAAGCACATTCGAGTTTGGCGGACGCTTTCGCAATGAACACAAGTTCCTCAACCAAAATACGCAGAATTTTACGCCGAACGCCAGCGGGGAAGTCGCTTCCCTGGCAATGACAAATTTCCTGAATGACTTTCGCGACCCCAACTATTATGGCGGGGCTTACCAGTTCGGTCCGGCGGTCGAGTACGACAAGGTGAGGGCCTTTGGGGCCCAGTCAGTTACCTCCGGTGTCTTCGGAAACTCATTCAACCAAGTGGAGAAGGTTTCAGCAGGCTACCTGATGAACTCGACCAGCGTTGGAAAGTTCCGGCTTGTCTTTGGTGTACGGTTCGAGAATACGAGCGAGAACAACCTCGGTTACGAAGGGGCCAAAAATGCATCCACCCCGGGCACTACACCGATTCGCGTGACGACCTCATATCTTGACGCCCTGCCGAGCGCGTCGCTGCGGTATGCGTTGACCGCATCTTCCGGACTTCGACTGGTATACGGGCGAGGATTGGCGCGACCAAATTTTTCAGATCTCATCCCCTTTCAAAGTGTCTCGAGCAGTGGGTCGGCACGCACCACCGTAAGCAAGGGAAACCCAAATTTGAAAGCGGAGTACGCCGACAATATTGACGTGCTTTATGAGAGCAGCCTGCCCCGCAGCGGTCTTCTACAGGCGGGTTTCTTTTACAAGAACCTCAGCAACCCGATCGTAGCCACGCAAACGGTGAGTGCACCCAATCCAACTCTCACCGGTAACAACAACCCCTATATTCTGAACCAGACCATCAACGCTGGAAGCGCTTACGTGTACGGATTTGAGATTGCGTATCAGCAGCACTTCTCCCGTCTACCCGGAGCGCTGAACGGACTAGGTCTTTCGACCAACTATGGCTACACCGCGTCGCAGGCGAAGCTTCCCCCGTATGTCGATCCGACCTTGCTTCAGCCGGGCCAGATCAGTGGGCCAAACCGTGGTCCTGGAGGTTCTACTCCGGCGCTTATAGGTCAAGCGCCAAACAGCTTCAACTTTAGTCCAACCTATGACAAGCGGGGCGTGTCGGTGCGTCTAGGAATGACCTACAACCAGTCGAATATCGCGGCCTATCAATACGACGTCAGCAATGCGGGGCCAATCGTAGCTGGAGGAGGAGGCGGTGGTCTACAGGGACCGAATGGAGATCAATACTTCTACTCGCACCTGCAGATCGACCTGCAAGGAACCTACAAATTGCCGAAAGGATTTACAGCGGTAGCGTATGGCCTGAATCTGAATAATGAAGTGTACGGATTCTACAACGGAAGCACGATCTATCCCGTGCAGCGTGAGTTCTACCGGCAGACGTTTGGCGGAGGACTTCGCTGGTCGCCAACCCGCGAGCGATAACCCAGACGTGGTCTAGTAGTATGACGGCGTGCCTGCGGAGGGGTTCTGCAGGCGCGCATTTTCTTTGGGAGTATGAGTTTGGCGGATCGCTGCTCATCATTTAAAGAGCATGAATCCTGGATTCACGCATTAGGTCCCACCGGATTGCGAGCCACCTGCGCCTGCACATCTCTCAGGTCTGCTATGTTCGAAAATCGTCCACTAGAGTTGATCATTTACTTCTTCCGATTCTCACACCTGGTGGGTGAGATCGCTCGGTTCGAATTTAGTTGCTCGTGCCATTTGTTCAAACGGGGTATTTCCAAGCGAGATCCAAGAGCTTTCTGTGTGTAGCATTGGCATTTACGGTGTATCAACGGGATTTCCAAAGCCACCGATAATTGTTTCGCGAAACACGCTGTGAATGCGAGCTTTTCATGGCTCTGTGCGCCCTCAAGACGGTGAGCTTGCGGCGGCAGAGACGATCTAGATGTGGGGATGAGGATGGTCCTCGCGCCGAGAGCTTCAGGTCAGCGGCGGTGTCTCAGGACTCTCGGAAAAAGGCTGTCCTGGAAATCTCGACAAAAAATGTGTTTGCACAAGGTTATTTCTGTGTTACGTTCTGGTAATTCATCAGAGAAAACAGTCTGTTTACCGCAGACTGCGTCCGGCGGCTGCGCCATACTCTCCACTGTAACCCGTGAGCCTCGGTAATCCCGAGTCGAACGTGAGTACCTTTCTTAGTACATGATGTGGCTTGGGTGTTCTTCAACTTGAAGAGATTAAGCTGGCACGCTCCAGCGTGTTGAACTGACTCCAGTCGTGCGCTATCCGCTTTAACTTCCTAGATTTTGCGAGTTGTAGCTCCAGTATTTGCACACGTAAATGCCGACGGTAGCCCTCCTTCATTTATACGAGGAGTATCGCAATTCAGTTCCTCCATTGTGACGAGCGGTTCGCAATTTGTGACGAAGTACTGTTTTTGTCTCGAATACATTCGCCACCACGAACTTTCCCGAGTGGCTTACAAGCCGGAGAAATCCGGAAACATTTTTAAGGAGACCACATGCCACGGCCTATTTCACGTTTCCACACGTTGATGATGACGACGATGCTTTTGGCTTCAATGGTTTTGAACCTGGGACATGCCTTCGGGCAGGCGACCAGCGCAGGCACCATCGTGGGAACAGCTTCCGACCCGCAGGGTGCGGTGATCGGGGGAGTAACCGTCACGCTCAGTGACGTCAGTCTCAAAACCTCGCGCACGGTGCCCACCAACGATGCCGGTGGTTATGTGTTTGTGAATGTGCCGCCGGGCACTTATTCGATCAGTGCATCCATGCCGGGCTTCTCGACCACAAAGATTGATGGGTTGGTCGTAAGCGTAGGCACCCAGAGCACAGCCAACTTGAAGATGACCATAGGCCAGACGGCAACCACCGTTGAGGTGCAGGCCTCGAACACCGACCTGCAAACCATGAATGCCTCCACTGGGACCACCGTAGACCCCGCGATGGTTGACTCACTTCCCGCCATCGGTCGCGACGTGGCCACCTTCGCCACCATGCAGCCTGGCGTCACCCCCGGCGGCAACGTCGCTGGTACGACGGTGGATCAGGCTACCTTTCAACTCGATGGTGGCAGCAACTCCAGCGATATGGACGGTACACAAGGCGTTTACACAAACGGCAACGTCAACTCGAGTATCGGCGGTTTCTTCGCCAACGCCACGGGTGCCGCGGGTGTCGTGCCGATGCCGCAGGACAGCGTTGAGGAGTTCAAGGTGTCCACCACCGGTCAGACGGCCGACTTCAACAACTCCTCGGGCTCACAGTCGCAGGTTGTAACCAAGCGCGGTCACGATGCGGTGCATGGAACCGTCTACGAGTACTACCTGGACAACAACATGGGCGCTAACACCTGGCAGAACAACTTTCCGAACGCCTACACGCCGAAGCCTAGCTATCACTTCAACCGCTTCGGCGCGGCCGCCGGCGGACCCATCGCACCAAAACTCTGGGGTGGCAAGACCTACCTCTTCGCCAACTATGAAGGGTTCCGATACCCCTTGGCCGCTACTTATGAGCGGACAGTCCCATCGTACGAATTTTTGCAGCTCGGCCAGCTAACGTTTGGCGCCAACACTTACTCCGCTGCTCAGTTGACGGCCGCCGATCCCAGGCACATTGGTATGAACTCGACACTGGCGTCGGTCTACAAGTCACAATTGCCACAGGCGCCGATTGGAAATAATGGATCGACAAGCGCCTACGTTGGAACCTTCGACAAGAGCTGCGGCGCGCTTTCGGGCTCGATCTGCGATAGCGTCAACATCATCGGCTACAAAGCCAATATCCTGACTCCACAGAGCAGCAACTTCCTTGCCACCCGCTTGGACCATGATTTCGGTGACAAGTGGCATTTGATGGCGAGCTACCGCTACTACAGCTTCACCAACCTGAGCTCCAACCAGGTCGATATTGGCGGAGTGCTTGCGGGCGACACCATGGGCGTTCCCAAGGCCTTGACCCCGCGGCCGCAGCAACCCTGGTACTTCGTGGTCGGCCTGACTACTAACATCAGTAACTCGCTTACGAACGATTTCCACTACAGCTACCTGCGCAACTTCTGGCAGTGGAAGGGAGCAAACGCTCCGCCTCAGGTCGCCGGCGCTGGTGGCGCAATTGAACCTCTCGGCGAGAGCTCCACCATTGTGCTTTCCCCGTACAACGTCAATGCACAGAACATCCGCACCCGAATCTGGAATGGCAAGGATAACTACTTCACCGATAACCTGACCAAGCTGAAGGGAGCTCACCTCATCCAGTTCGGCGGGCAGTTCCAGCACAACTGGAACTATCACCAGCGTACCGATAACGGAGCGAGCATCAACTTCACGCCCACGTACCAGATCGGCGGTGATGCGACGGGCGGTAACATCGCTTACTCCTCTTCAGGGATTGGAGGGGTTGCAACGACGGGCAACTTTCGACGTATAGCGGATACGTATTACGGCTTAGTAACAGCCACGCAGGTAGCCAATACCTATACCAACTCGGGAGGCGACCTGTCGTTGAACGCGCCACTCACCCCAATCGGCGCCCACACAACTATTCCCTACTACAACCTGTATGTCACCGACACCTGGCACGCCAAACCAAGCCTCACTCTTAATTACGGTCTCAGCTATGCGATCGAGATGCCGCCTTCGGAGCGGGATGGCAATCAGGTCATGTTTACCGATGTGAGCGGCAACGCGATCCACGTACAGGACTACCTCGATAATCGCAAAGCCGCGGCTCTGACTGGACAGGTCTACAACCCTGAGATTGGGTTCGCGCTGATCAAGAATGTGATTGGTGGACGCAAGTATCCCTACGACCCCTACTACGCTGCATTCAGCCCCCGCCTCTCCATGGCGTGGAACCCGAGATTCCAGAACGCGGGCCTCGCAAAGATCTTCGGAGATGGCGCAACGGTCATCCGCGGTGGATATGGGCGAATATACGGTCGAGTCAATGGGGACGTGCAGGTTCTTAATCCGCTTCTCAGCCCTGGCCTTATCCTCGCGACGCAGTGTAAGTATGCACAATCGCCTAAGACTGGTTCCGGCAGCTGTACTCAAACCAACTTCAACGAAACTACTGCTTATCGCTTCGGCTCATCCGCAAATCTGGACGGCGTTGCCCCGGCGTTGACCAACGCTCCGCTGCCCGCGAAACTGCTCCAGCCTTACCACCCGGGCTTCGACGGTCCCGGTGTATCGATCGCCTCGCCAGTTGATCCCACCATGCGTCCCAATGACGTCGATACTTTCAATCTCTCGATCCAGCGTCAGATTAACCGCAAGATGCTGGTCGAAGTCGGCTACATCGGCCGCCTCGTCCATCACGAGTACATCATGCAGAACCCCAACGCGATTCCCTACATGATGAGTCTCGGCGGTCAGAGCTTCGCATCGGCCTATCTGGCGATCGAGACCGCCTTCGGCTGCGCGACCTCTGCCAGCCTCTGCGCCAAGAGCACTACTCCAACAAACACCGTTACACCTCAACCCTTCATCGAAACCGCACTCGGAGGCACCGGGTACTGCACTGGGTTCTCGAGTTGCACCGCAGCGGTGGTTTCGAAGCAGGCTACGAACTTCCGTGCGCAGAATGTCTTCACGATCTGGCAGGCGCTCGATAACAACACCAACGGCGCTGGTGGCGCTGGATTCAATTTCCCCCGCAGCTTGATGGGCACGCCAACCTCCAGTGCAACCTACGGTGGCGCAGGCCAGGTTGTGACCGGTTTGAGCATCGGCACGGCGAACGGCTATAGCAATTATCACGGGGCTTACGTCTCCTTCAAAGCGAGCGACTTCCACGGTCTGACCTTCCAGGAGAACCTCACCATCAGCAAAGCACTGGGTCTGAATGCTTATAACCAGTCAACCAGCTCGATTGCTGCCGTGGATAGCTTCAATCTCCGTGAGCAGTACGGCCGTCAGAGTTTCGATCAGAGGGTCATCTTCAACACTTTCATCGTGTATCAGATTCCTTACTACCGGGAGCAGAACGGTTTCCTCGGCAGGCTTGCAGGTGGCTGGACGCTCGCTCCCGTGCTAACGGCGGGTACAGGTCAGCCGCTCCAGTGCGTCACCAACAACAACGGGCAGAATTTTGGCGGTGAAGACGGCGCCACCTTTACTGACAGCAATGAGAACTGCGTCTTTACGACTCCCCCTGCGATCGGACGTCCTCAAACTTATCGCAACATCGCGGGAGGCACCGATCCTAATGGCATTGCAGTCGGAACCACCTCAAAGGGCAACGTTAACTTCTTCAGTAACCCGGTTGCGGTCTATGACAGCGTTCGGCCCCTCCTCCTCGGTCTCGATAGCCGGAGTGGCGGTGGCGGGCGGATCAGCGGCCTGGGATACCTCAACCTGGATTTGAGCATCAAGAAGAGGCTTGTTGTCTACGAAAAGGTAAGCATGGAGTTTTCGGGGGTGTTTACCAATTTCATGAACCACCTCGATTTTGCCAACCCCAGCTTCAGCCTCCAGAGTGCTTCGAATTGGGGTACCACCAAGACTCAAGGCAACAACCCTCGCCAGATCCAGATGGGGGTGCGCGCCAGCTTCTGAACTTGATCGGGTAACTGAGCCGTTTAGAAGTGCGGAGGTAAGACGTGGTTCTCAGAAGGTCAGAGGACCACGTCCTGCTTTCCTAGTGAGTGCTAAGACGAGACGACCCGTTTGGCTAGAAAATTGCGCAGGCTAATTTCTGCGGGTTAACTTCCATCCATCGTGCTTAGCGTTTTTTTGCTTGCCCCCTTGCCGGGGTTCCGATAGTCTGCGCTCTCCATATGAATATCTCTTTTGCTGGGCCTTTGAGTTTCTTGCGCCTTATTGTGTTTTTCTGCCTCTCTCTTGTAACCCTGTTGTCCGGATGCGGTGGTGCACCGGCAAATGGAACGGCCTCCGGTGCAGGGGGTAACGTCGCCCCGCTCGCCATCTCGTCGGTTACTCCCAAGGACGTCCCGGTCGGTTCGTCCGCCGTTACGATCGTCGTGACGGGCACCGGATTTACGCCGACCACCGTGATTCAGCTTTCGGGTGCGAGCGTCCCAACGACGTTCGTCAGCAGCACGGAGATCCGGGCGACGATTCCAGCCGCTCAGCTGCAAAAGGGCACAATTCTAAAGCTCTCCGTCGTGAACGGTACGCACGTTGTTGCCGCCGATACGAGCAACAATGTGCAGGTGAGTAACCCCATACCTACGGTCTCGACCCTTGCACCTTCGAGCGTTCTCGTAAATTCTCCTGCGGGAACCATCACTGTTACGGGCACGAATTTTGTATCGGGCGTAACGCTTGCGGTCAATGGCAACCCCCATGCTACAACCTATGTCAGCGATACGCAGCTCACGGCGAGCCTTACCGTAGACGACTTTTTAAGCGCTGCGCCCCTACTGCTCAATGCAGTGAATCCGCAGCCGGGCGGCGGGGCTTCCGGAACCATTGCTCTTGTTGTTGCAAATCCTGCGCCTACTGTTGCATCTCTCTCGCCCAGCGCGTTTAATGCCGGATCGGGCGCAACGACGGTCAATATCGTCGGCACTGGGTTTGTGGTAGGCACGGGAGTGCTCGTAAACGGTGCATCGCGTCCAGCAACATTTGTTAATCCGACGGCGATGAAGGTCGCGCTCACGTCCGCCGACCTCGCAAGCGCAGGCTCGCTCGGCATCACAGCGGTCAATCCCGCACCGGGTGGCGGCATCTCGGCAGCGTCCGCCATCGCGATAAACAATCCTGTTCCAGGTGCGATCACTCTTACTCCGGCTTCGGCCATCGCCGGAACCGGTACGGCTCAGATCACCATCGCCGGATCGAACTTCGTTCCATTCACCGTGGTCTTTGTAAACGGCCAACCGCGCACGACTACCTATGTGAACGGCGCACAGCTTGTCGCATCATTGACCTCCGCAGATGTCGCCGCGGCAGGGACTCTCTCCGTTGTCGCGACGAACCCAAGCCCTGGCGGCGGCAGCACGGCTGCAGCTTCGTTGCCGGTGA
>JAOAPF010000360.1 GCA_025462755.1 Edaphobacter sp. | reverse complement strand
TCGAGGTTGGCTTCGATGGTGTCGAATCCCTTGTCCTGGAGCTCGTAGGCGCGGAGCTTGGCCATGAGGCCGATGCCGCGGCCCTCCTGCTGCTCGTAGAGGAGGATGCCGGCGCCGGCGTCGGTGATGGCGAGCATGGCTAGTTCGAATTGCTGGCGACAGTCGCAGCGCAGGGAGTGGAAGACGTCGCCGGTGAGGCACTGGGAGTGGATGCGGACGATGGGTGGGGCGGCGTGGATGTCGCCCATGACCAGGGCTACGGCGGATTCGATGCGGACCGCGGGCGGAGGGATGTTGTCGTTGCAGGCGGTGGGGTTTTCGATCAGGCCCTCGAAGCCGAGGATGCGGAACTGTCCCCAGCGGGTGGGGAAGTCGGCTTCGGCTAGTTTTGTCACACTGGCGAACGGCATGATTTCATTATACGTTTCGGTGCTCATGGGCATTAGATTCGTGATGGGCTGGTTTGATGCAGGAGTGAGGCTGTCGCTTTGGGAAAGATTGCGGTTCGCTTCGGGAATGCTCAAGTCCCGAAGGCGGGACATGGGGCACCTGGAATTGCAGCTGGGTTTGAATTGGCTCCGGGCGTAGAGTAGTGATGTGACGCAGACCGATTCGAAGCTGGTTCTGATTACGCTGTTGATCGAACTGGGCGTGGCGGCGGCGGTGTCGAGTTCGCTGGCGCGATCGAAGACCTTTAAGAACCTGCTGCTTACGCCAAACCGGAGTCCGCGGCAGACAGCGTGGCTGGTCGGGATCATCGTTGCGCCGCTTGCGCTTGGTGTTCTGGTGCGGGTGATGGTGCCGAATTTCCTGGCGGCGGACCTCTCGTTTGAGACGACGATTCTGCTGGGCATTCTGGTGGGGCCGCTGGCGGCTATGGCTGGCGGAGCGGCTCTGGCGATTCCGGCGCTACTGCACCATGAGTATTGGTCGCTGCCGGTAAATCTTGGGGTTGCGGCGATTGCGGGCGCGTTTGGACGCTTCACAGACCCAGAGGATGTTTGGTCGTTCTCGCCGATGATCGACCTGAGTATCTACCGGTGGGTGACGCGGAATTTGCGGCGGCCGAAGCTGGACCGGCAGATTCTGCTCCTGCTGCTGGTGGCGGGACTGCAGCTGGGAACGAGTATGCTGTCGATGCTCTATCCGCGGCGCTTTTTCGAGCTGCACTCGAGGGAGTGGTGGGTGCAGTTGCTGATCTGCGCGACGGCTCCGATTGTGGTGGGGATTCCGCTGAAGATATGGAATGCGATTCGCGTGGAGCGGAAGCTGGAGGAGCAAGGAAGGCTGCTGCTGGAGGCGCGGCTGGATGCATTGCAGCGGCAGATCAACCCGCACTTTCTGTTTAACACGCTGAACTCGATCACTTCGCTGGTGCGTTCGCAGCCGGAGCTGGCGCGCGAGATGATTGTGAAGCTGGCGAATATTCTGCGGGTGCTGTTGAAGGACCGCGAGGCGTTTCTGCCGTTGCGGGAGGAGCTGCAGTTTACCGACGACTACCTGGATATTGAGGTGGTGCGGTTCGGCAGCAAGCTAAAAGTGGTGAAAGAGATTGCAGAGGATACGCTGGACATTGTGGTGCCGGGGATGCTGTTGCAACCGCTGATCGAGAACAGCATCAAGCATGGGCTGGAGCCGCGAATCAGCGGAGGCACCGTGACGTTGCGGAGCCGGATTACGGACGCGGGCCGCCTAATGGTGGAGGTGGAGGACGATGGCGTGGGCATTGGGCCGGAGCGAAATGATGCCTCGCCGCTGAGCGGGCTGGTGAGGCCGGGCACTGGGATCGGGGTGCGAAATGTTCGCGAGCGCATGGAGGTTTTGTACGGACACCTCGCGACGGTGGAGATCAACAGTCGTCCCGGGCGAGGGACGAAGGTGACGTTGCTGATGCCGATACTCGATGCCGGGGCTGAGGCCTGGGGGCCGATCGGAGACACTGCGGGGCAGGCGCTCAGCCATCTGGTGCAGGATGCGGTGCGGGCGATGACGCGTTCGTGAATTTGGGCTGGGAGAGGTGCTTCGAGGCCGACCTCTGATCGCGCTGAACAAGAACGGATCGAACCTGAAGGCTCTTTGGCTTGATCGAAGAGTGCAGTCGTGCTTCGCACGATCCCCACATCTCAGAATCGAGATATGGGCCACTCAGATTTGTGGCCGTGTTGATTAGTGGGTGCGTTGGGTGCGGGTTACGACGAGGTCGTAGTAATCCTCGTAGAGGGGGATGACGCGAGAGGAGCAGAAGTGGTCCTGCGCGGTCTTGCGGCCAGCCTTGGCCATCGCTTCGAGGCGAGGCTGATCGCTGAGGAGGGAGATGGCGGCGGTGGACATGGAGTCGACGTCGCCAACGTCGAAGAGCAGGCCGTTGTGCCCGTGCTGTACTAGCTCGGGGACGCCGCCTACGCGAGTGGCGATGGTGGGGACGCCGCAGGCCATCGCTTCGAGCGCGGCGAGGCCGAAGGATTCCATTTCGCTGGGCATGAGCATCAGATCGGCGAGGGGGAGGAGCTCGTGGACGTTGTCCTGCTTGCCTACGAAGTGGATGCGGTCCTGAACGTTATTTTCGCGCGCTAGATATTCGGCTACGCTGCGGTCGGGACCGTCGCCGATCAGCATGAGGCGGGCGGGCATGGCTTTGGCGACGCGGGCGAAGACCTGGACAACATCCTGAATGCGCTTGACGGGGCGGAAGTTGGAGAGGTGGACGAGCAGGCGCTCGTTGGGTTCGGCAAAGCGCGGGCGCATGGCGGCTACCAGCTCGGGGTTGCGGATGTAGACGTCGCAGTTGACGA
>JAOAPF010000341.1 GCA_025462755.1 Edaphobacter sp. | reverse complement strand
GTGGCTGTAAGGAAGTTTGCGTGACTCTGGCGTGGTACGCAGTTCGCCGACCTGCGGGATAACCGTCACGTATCCGTAATCTCCCATCCAGATCGCCGGCTGATGAGTGCCGATGAACCCCGAGATCGTCGTGTCATCGTAGTTGTACGAGGTGACGCTAATCTTGTTCTGTCGCGTCTGCGGCGTCCAACTCGCCATGCCGAACGGCGTCGTCACAAAAGGCATGGTGCCGCCGTACCCGAGAGCGCTACGTTGCGTGCCAATCAACGTATTCACATACGACGTCGGATCGTTTTGGGCGGCTAGACTTGAGAACGGACTCACCGTGAGCATAATGAGACCAACTGCAAATCTGTTCATGAGCGAAATTGTATCTTGTACGCATACGTTGAGGCCAAGCGCCACTTGATTCAACGATCCGAGAAGATTCCACACGACAGAGAGCACGAGCTAGACTCGAAAAACGGGGAGAGTTGTAGAGAGTGTGCTGCGACAATCGGCGACTTAAATCTCGAACCTCGATGGTTACGGCTCAGCCCTATCTTGGCGTATGAGCAGGCACGGCCGACGTGGAACCCCTCTTGGTACCGGCGTACCTGCGACGCAGAAGCGCCGCAGGTACGCACGACGTTCAGGCTTCGAAACAGCGCGGGTGGTCGAGATCGGGAATCAGGCCAGGCTGTGTTGGGCGCCATCCCAGCCGTTGCTGCGTTAGCGCGCTTGAAGCCGGAATGTCGATACTCAGGAGGTCTCCGAGGAAGCCAAAATGGCCGGCTGCCTCCTCCGGGGATTTGGAGACGACGGGCACGTTCAAGCGCCGGCCGATTACCTCAGCGATGTCTCGCATCGGCACGCCCTCGTCGGCGACCCCGTGATATCTGGCTCCCGCAGTACCCTTCTCAAGCACGAGCCTGTAGAGGTGTGCAGCATCGAGCCGGTGCACCGCGGGCCAGCGGTTGAGCCCCTCACCCACATACGCCGAAACGCCCTTTTGCCGCGCGATGCCGATGATGGTGGGAACGAAGCCGTGGTCGCCGTCGCCATGGACGGTTGGAGGAAGGCGTATCACCGACACATGCACGCCACGCTCCGCCACCGAAGCCGCTGCCTGTTCCGAGGCTCGCGGGGATGTGGAGAATTGGCTGCATCTTCTTCGGTCGCGAGGCGGCCCGGCGTAACGACGGCCCCGGTCCCGGAGGTGACGATCAAGGTGCGGCCGGAGCCAGCGAGCGCGGAGCCGAGAGCCTCGATGGCGACCGGTCTATCTCGCAGTTAGCCGCCCACTTCGAGAAGTCGTGGATGAAGACTGTGTGAATCACGCCTTCGCAGGCACGGGCGCCGGCGGCGAGGCTCTCTGTATCCGACAGATCGCCCCTATGCGCCTCTACCCCCCACTGCGCCAACTTTTCTGCGGCGTCATCGCTGCGCGCCAGTCCGAGCACCTGATGGCCCGTGTTGATGAGTTCCTGAACAATGGCAGAACCGATAAAGCCTGTAGGACCTGTGACGAAGACACGCATTACGATTTCTCCTTTACTCGTTTCATGACCACGGCCGCCTTTGCGGCCCGGTTATTATCAAGATGGGGATTGAGGAAATACGATCCAGCTAGAGAGTCCGTATTATCTTCGTAATCGTCCTGAACGAGAAAAGCAAGGATGGCTTTTGGATCCGCTCTCCGATTTGCTGTCGCTGCTGAAACTGCGCAGTTATACCGTCGGTGGCTTTGATCTTGGTGGAAAATGGTCCATCCAGTTCCGCCAGCACGATGGAAATTAAATGCTACGCTTTGGTTTCCGGCCAGTGCTGGCTGTCCGTTGGAGAGGGTTCCTGATGCGGTGCATCTCAAGGCGGGGGACTGCTTTCTGCTGCCGCGTGGGCGGCCTTTCAGCCTTGCGAGCGATCTGAGTCTGACGCCTGTCGATGCTCACGCGATCTTTGCGCTCCCGCTGAATGGTGGCATCGCCACATGCGATTGCGGCGGGATTGTTTTGGTGTCGGCGGGCTTTTCGCGCTTACCCAGCATCCTGTTGGGGGGGCTGCCGCCCATTGCGCATATCCGGAAAGAAGCGGACAAGGCGGGATGCGCTGGTCTCTGGAACTAATGAGGCAGGAACTGCGCGAGCCGCAGCCGGGCGGCTCTCTGATCGCACAACAGCTCGCCTACATGATGCTGGTGCAGGCCCTGCGGCTGCATCTCTTGGAAGGGTTTAGAGGAGGCGTCGGGTGGCTGTTCGCCCTGGCGGATCAACAGATTATCATGGATTCCACAAGCTATTTTGACGAATCGAAGCCTCTCGAACGGCCAACTCCGGAGGCTTGTCAACTCGGCAGCAATTCCGGATCTGGAACTCATGTCATTGATCTGGGAGGCAAAACAAAACTTCCACAACTTGGCCTAGCCTACGTGGCCGGCTGGAACTATTGCGAAAGCGAAACCGGCTCCGGCGGCGATGGCTCAATAATTTCTTGGCTGCCTCCGAGATGTGGCCGGGAGATCCCCAACTTCTGCATTTTGCAGATCAAAGTGGTCCGCTTCAAGCCAAGTTTGGCCGCAGCGCCTTTCGTGCCACCGATCACCCAACCAACCGCTTCAAGCGTGTTCAAAATCAGAGCGCGTTCGGAGTCCCTCAGAGTCGTTGCAGCAGGAAATATGATGGCATCATCCTTGGGCGCTGCGGTGGGCAAAGGATTGGGTAGCACTCCAAAGTTAGAAAGAATCACGGCGCGTTCGATCAAATTCTGCAGTTCGCGAATGTTCCCCGGCCACGGGTATGAGCAGAGCGCAAACAGGGTCTCCGGAGAAATGTGCTCGATTTGCTTACCCATCCGACGGCAAAAAAGGTCGACAAAATGCGCCACTAGGGCTGGAATGTCTTCGCGGCGCGATCGCAAGGGAGGCAGTGAGATCGGAAACACATTGAGCCGATAGTAGAGGTCGCTGCGAAATTCGCCCCTCCTCACCATCTGCGTCAGATTGCGGTTCGTTGCAGCTACCAGCCGAACGTTGACGTGGTGGGTGTGAGTGCTGCCCAGACGCTCGAACTCCTGTTCCTGCAGTACACGCAGCAGTTTGGGCTGCAGCGCCAGCGGAATATCGCCCACTTCGTCCAGGAAGAGCGTGCCTTTGTCGGCCAGCTCGAAACGGCCTATTCTTTGCGCTATGGCTCCGGTGAAGGCGCCTTTCTCGTGGCCAAAAAGCTCGCTCTCCAATAAATCCAGCGGAATGGCAGCGCAATTCAGTTTTACGAAGGGGCAACCACACCGCGAACTGATAGTGTGAATTGCGCGCGCGATCAACTCCTTGCCCGTGCCCGTTTCGCCCTGGATAAGAACGGTAGAATCCGTAGGAGCGACACGTTCCACTTGTTCTAGGACCGCCTCCAGAGCTGTACTATTGCCGATGAGTTGCTCGAACCTGCGCTTAGAAACTTGATCGCTACGCCCGAAATTTCCGTAAGCTCCCACAATTAACCTCCAGGTGCAGCGTGTATGGTCGTTATCGGGGCCTAACTCTCCAGAGCTGCTCGAACAGTCTCGAGCAAGGCTTCATCATCGAACGGCTTTGCCAAGAACTCCACCGCTCCCGCTCTCAACGCTCGCATCCGCATCTGTTCGTCGCCGTGTGCTGTGATGAAGATGGTTGGAATCCTGCAATGCTCAGCGTTCAGCCTGGACTGCAACTCCAGACCGGAGATTCCCGGCATGCGGATATCCGTAATAAGACATGAGGTCTGATGTTGTTGACCTGACCTGAGGAACTCCTCCGCCGACGCAAACGCTTGCGACGACAATCCAACTGCTTTTAGAAGACCCCGCAACGCACTGCGCATGGAATGATCATCATCGACAATGGCCACGAGTTTTGTCTTCGTTTGCATGTCCATAGTAGAAGCCTAATAGCGGTCCAACGATCGCACAATTATGCTTTGGTATAGGGCCCCTAATACGGTATGAACAGAGAGTCCATCACGGGTCGCTCCAGACAATTAGAGGACTGTGGAGCCCTGGGGCTCATTCATTGGCCTCGATTTTGGTGGGTAAAGTGAAATAAAAACTTGCGCCGCGAGGCAAGTTGTCGGCAGCCCAGAGGCGGCCGCCGTGCGATTCCACGACGGAGCGGCTGATCCGAAGACCCATGCCGGTGCCGTGAGGCTTCGTAGTAAAAAACGGATCAAATATTTGGTGTGCCTGCTGCTCGGGCAGCCCGACGCCGGTATCGCTCACCGACACCATGACTTCCTCATTCCCTACTCGCTGCGAGGTGATCATGAGCTCCCGCGTCCCATCTACTTCCTTCATTGCGTCGATACCGTTGATCATGAGGTTCATCAGAACCTGCTGCAATTGCACACGATCTCCCATGACCTCGGGAAGATCTCCGGCCAGTTTGGTGCGGATGGATATGGAACATCGCGTTGCTTCGCTGCGCAGCAGGACGAGCATCTCTCGAATGATTTCGTTGACGCTCACCCATCCCTGTTGCGGAGCACCCTTCTTGAAGAGAAGGTGTATTCGGCTGATGATTTCCGCCGCGCGGGTAGCATCTTTGACGACTCTTGACGCGGCCTCGCATGCCTCTTCCAACTCGGGGCGATCGCGCCTGAGCCAGCGCAAGCAGGTGTTAGCGTCGGTGACGGCAGCTGCAATAGGTTGTTTCACTTCATGTGCTAGCGAAGCGGTAAACTCTCCCATGGTGGTCGCTTGGCTGACGCGGGCGAGATCCGCTTGCGCCTGACGCAAAGCCATTTCAGCGTGATTACGAGATTCCTCAACGCGCCGCTTTATCTCCATTAATCCCGTGACCAGCAAAGCCGCGCCAAGAAAGACAACGAACCGCAGGTAAATAGCCGGTTCGACGGCTGGTGGGAGCGTCCTACGCAAAAAGAAGTAGTTGAAGGACAGCGCGGAGAGTCCAACAGACAAGAGTCCTGGCTTCAAGCCTCCAAAAAGACTGCTGACCATAACTGCAAGAAGGAAAGAGGAGACGGGGGCATCTATCGGCCAGGCCACCGCCAAGGCGACCCCGCAGGAAATCGTGGCCAACACGTAAGGGTGAAGTTTGAAGATGATTTTCATTTCCTGTTCGTCTTACCTCGTTCGCCTAGCGTCAAGGTGCTTCTCAAAGCAAAGATCTTTTCCGGACCGGCCGCGAAAAGCCATCGTAGCTGTCGCGGCTTAGAAAACGCGTTTTGCGTAAGGCAGGGTCGATAGAAACCTACTTCTTACCGGGTGGAAGCTCGAGCTTACCCGCCATTCTGACCAACTCTGCAAGGGATTCAGCCTGCATCTTTTGCATCACGTGCCCGCGATGGATTTTCACGGTGATTTCGCTGGTCCCGAGCTCAAAAGCTATTTGTTTATTGAGCATGCCCGAGACAACTAGTGCCATAACCTCGCGCTGGCGTGCGGTCATGGATTTGTATCGCCTTCGCAGTTCGCCAAACTCGCTTTGCTGTTGGCGCATCACCCGGTCGCGATCCAGAGCCTGATGGATCGCATCCAACAAGTCCTGGTCGCGGAAAGGCTTGGTGAGGAACTCCACTGCACCGGATTTCATAGCCTTCACCGTCATCGGGATATCTCCATGACCGGTGATGAAGATGATGGGAATGAGAATGTCCGCGTCAGCCAACTCCCGCTGAAAGTCCAGACCGTTCACTCCAGGAAGTCTCACATCCAGGATGAGGCAGCTTGGTCCGTCCGGTCGCTTGCTGCGGAGAAACTCTCGCGCGGTGGCGAAGGCCTCGCACCGCAAGCTCACCGACTTCAACAGGCCTTGGATCGAAACCCGCACCAAGGAATCGTCATCAACGATGAACACCGTAGGAGCGCCTGTGGGCATCATTCGACTGCCTCGTCCGAGGTGGGTAGCGAAAGCGACGTTCTCAAGGGCATGATCGCTTACTCCTGTCGGACGCTGGCTTTTCGCATCCCAATCCGCGCGATATTGGTTCTGCTAAATCGCCCAGTTCGCTGTTCTGGAGATTCAAAGTCAACAGGCCTGAATTCTACTCGACTTGCTTACCGCCATTCCATCACCGGCCGGCCACCATGTCTCGTAGCAAGGTTTGTGTCCATGCATTCAATGTGTCACTGGTGCAGACAAACGGTACTCCTGGTCCGGGGTTTTTGTTGAGGGACTCCCGTCGAAATGCGGACAACCATGTCGATTCCACGACACCTGCCCGGAGTTAAACGCTGCCTCCCAAAGTTATCAGTTCTCTCATGCCCTTGAAAACACGCAGCCAAGATTCTGACGGTTAATTGGCAATCGGCGTGCATCTTGCAGGACTGGAGAACAGATAAATGCAAAAGACAGAGTCAAATATCGGAGCCGAGCAACCCCTAAACGCCTGCATAGTTGAAAAGGAAACTCTAGAGATGCAGGACGTTCTCTCGCGTTGCCTGCCGTCGTTTTATAGAAGGGCCTATCGATACCTCGGTAATGCTGCCGATGCTGAGGATGCGGTCCAGGACGCACTCCTGTCCGCCTGCCGGCACTTGGGCCAATTCAAGGGGCAGTCGAAAATGTCGACATGGTTGACCACCATTGTCATCAATTCCGCTCTGACGCAATTGCGAAGACGGCCACGTCAGCTCCACACGTCGCTTGATGAGCAATCTGGGGAAGAGCCAGGATATTCCGTATCAGAACGGTTGGCAGACCGCAGACCAAGTCCCGAAGATGAGTGTATAAAGTCGGAACTTTATGGGCATCTCATGCAACTGGTAGAGGAACTACCGCCTGCGTCTCGCACTGCTTTCCAGTTACGTGACTTGGAGGGGCTAACTACAAGCGAAGCCGCGCAGATTCTCGGAGTGGCAGATGTAACAGTGAAGGCCCATGTATCACGCGCGCGCGCGAAACTCAGGCGGCTGATAAGCCAGGCTCTCGAAGCAAGGCCTGGTTCAACCCCGACCGGCACTGCCTTGCCCGTTGTGGCAAGCAAGTAAGCAACGAGCATCATGCTCTGACGGGCTGAACACGGCGGAATATCGCGATTGGAGCACTGTTCCCGCGCAGAAGATTCTGCAAAAGAGATCGAAGGCAACCGCGATCGGGCAACGTCAGGTTGCAAGCCTATGTTTCGCTTCGATTGGTGCAACTGTATCGGGCTGTTCAGCCATTTAGAGTGACTGCCACTCGCTTGCGCGGAAGATGGCTCGCGGGTCAGGCGCAGTGGTTCGCGAACTTTGTTCGCCAAGCCCCCACCGCTTCAACCGCTTGATCGCAGGCGTTGTACGTGCTTGCCAAACGTTCGAGTGCTACTGTGCGTGCAATCATGACATCTCGCCGCGAACATCTCAAGAGAATCGAGCAATCGTCATCGGAGTGCTTCTCGAGAGCTGACATCACATGGACAAACCGCTCGAACGCGTTGAGTCCAAGAATCGCGTCAAACAAACTGGTTCTGCCAGACGTTCGCCATCCTTTGTGAAAGCTGAACGGAGAATCGTCAGCGCGCTCCGGCGCCGGCATGATCATCCAGATCGCGGTGTTGAGAATTCTGCGTCGAGCCCGTGTTTGCGCCGACGCCACAAAGACACTGATTTCCTCATCGCACTCTCCCATTCCGCGGAAAAAGCATTGCTTGGCTTTGTCTAGGTCGGCGGTTAGCAGGAATGAGAACAGGTACAAACTGTGCGTTTCGTCGGTCAAGATATTCCAGCAGTCGATCCCGGTTGCGAAGGTGGTGGCTCGGTCGCCAAGAATTGGCTTAGGCTCCAGCATTCTTTGACCTCCTTTTCTCTTTCAGCTTGCGCGGCGCAGCTGAACGGCTGTCCGTTGTGGGAGATATCTCACGTTTGCAATCGGGTTGGCACGACTGAAGTGCACAAATACGTCATTCGTCGTGTCCTGGATGCGAGTATTTGGCCTGTGGAATTTGCGGGTTGCCTTCGAGGCAAGCTTCGCAAGTAGAAAACGGTTTGAGATGTGCGCCATTGCGCCGAAGACAAGTTCAGAACGCATGATGTCCTCCTGGGTGAAGGCTGATTTAGCTCCTCTTCAATGGGTTGAATGCATTTCTATTGCCAGACATGGGTGCGAATGAACGCCTGCGATGTAACTGAATTCAGGAGTGTTGTTCTGCGGAAGGTTCAGCCTGTTTCAAAAACGTCAGGGTCTCCGTCGAAATCTCGACAGATAGCGCATGTTTTCGACAGATGCAGGTACCGCACAGCATCTAGACATCTTTCAGCGAAAGGATGGCACGCGGGAGAATGGCTTCTTGGATTCTTGTGGCAGCGCGCATTTCGTCAGTAAGCAGGAATCCGAATGGTTCGGCGCCAGGGTGCCAGTTACTGATTCCAGGATGGAGCGGACGGTCGAATGACAATGCACAGAAGAATGCAAGCAGTCCTGCAAACAGGACTCGACTGTTCGGCAATAAAGGCGGCATGTCCCTGCGAGACGTCCCCCGGCCAGTACAAAAAGGCACCATGATCGCCAGCACGATTCCAGGAGCTGGAATGAGTTCGAGGGGACTCTGAGCTAACACTCCAGTCAGCGCGACAGCCACGAGTGGGCAATAACCACCAATTCGCCATCGAATTGATGAGCGCCCTCCGAGACCATAGAATTCCTCAAAAAGCAGGAGTCCTGGCACACTTGTTGACAAGCTTACGAGCCGCTCAACGGCAAGTTCGATACCTTCCGGTAGACCGAAGCCAAGACGAAAAGGCAGAGTTTCTGATGACAAGGACAATTCCGTAGAGAATGGAAAAGAGACCGAACCAGAGCAAGAATTCTCTCGTGGGCCCTCCGTGGGAAAGCATACAGGGTGACAGCAGCGGAACCCAGGGTTGCTATTGCTGCACCGACGATCAGGAGACTTATCGGGCTGCGAAAAAGTCATTCCTTACGGCTTTCCAGAAAGAAGAGAGGGCATTTATTAGGGCGTCTCCAATTCGTGATCCTCGTTTGAGAGTTTCTGCGAGCACGTTTGTTGACTAGCTGCATTGCGGAAGAGATTACTGTGATTTCTCGGCATCGGCTATTAGGTGAACGGTTATCCAGCGATGACCGCTTGGTTTTCAGCGGGAATCTTCTCGATCGTGGTCTCATCGATGTTCAAGTGTGACGTCACCATTTCCGGTGGGAGACGTCTGATCCAGTTGTTTAGAGAGAAGTCGATATACCGGTCGGCCTTAAACATTTCGAGGAAGACCAGATCTGTATCGCCTGTATTCTCAATGTAGTGACCTGCAACCGGTGGAATATAGCCAACATCATTTGCATTGAAGTCCATTGTGCGAGCCTTCTCCGGTGGCATAAAAACAGTCATGCGCCCCTTGCCGGCGAGGTAGAACTGCCACTCCGAGGCATTTGGATGCCAGTGCAACTCGCGCAAACCTCCCGGTTTGAGTGTGACCAGCGAGGCGGCGATGCTCTTCGAGACCGGGAAATTGCGGGAATCCACGATACGAATGTCGCCTCCGGGCGTTTTCTTTGTGGGAGCCATTGCTTCCATCTTGAAGGTGTATCGGAGGGGAGACTCTACACCCTTCCCGCCGATGGCTGTCCTGTCCTGCGCGAGGGAGCGAGGAAGGTCGGCAGGAAAGATATAAAGCTCCTCTGTCGGCAATTTTGCGATGGCGCTCTGACTGAGGTTGGAGTTCTTGGTCAATATCTCAGGCGGTGTATGTGCGAGCCACGCGGAAAGGAGGAAGGTGTTGTCTTCCGAAAACATGCCTTCATCAAAGACAAGCAAGAACTCGCAACCGTCGCCGGGGCCTAAACCCTGGATGGAATGTGGATATCCGGCCGGGAAGTACCAGAGGTCGCCCTTGCTCACATCGTCGATGAACATCGTTCCGTCGGGATTCAGAACGGTAACACGAGCGTTTCCATCGAGCATAACGGCCCATTCATCCGCCGTGTGCCAATGCAATTCGCGGAAGCTGCCACGGGTGATTCGCATGTTGACGCCGGCCAGGTCATTCGACGGAGGCAACTCGCGTTGCGTTACCTGGTGGGTCCAGCCACCTTCCTCTACGCGCTTGCGGGCGAGATCAAAGGAATACCAGATAGGGCCGATGTCTCCGTGGTCGGTGGGAGGTGGCACGTTCGAACTTGGATTCTCATCCAGAAGAGGTTTGTTTTCCTGCCCCGGATTGCTCGATGAATGATCATGTTCGGCCTTACGAGTGTCCTCGCGTTGTTGTGCATTTGCCGTCAACCCAACAAACGCGGCCGTAGCGAGTGCGGCGGAGCCGGCTCCCAGGAAAGTCCGTCGTGAAGGACTCTTTGCAAACTCGATTTCCTTCGTTTGATCACTCATTGTTCATCTCCTTTTCAGCAGCTAGCCCTTTTATAAACTCGCCTGAACGATATGCAATCGTGCAGCCAAAGAGTCGTATGGAGGATCTTGATTCTCTTCAGTCACGCGTCAGCACGCGTGTTGCTCCGATTGTGACGATGAGTTGACACTGCTGTCGATATTGCGCGGGGGTCTAAATGGGGATAAGTGAGACGCGATCCGGGATATTCGTAGCCCTTCGTCTTGGCGATTGGCAAATCTAGGTCCACATTTGTCGACGAACGATGAAAAGTGTTATGGCAGACAAGTCCTAATCGCCATTTCAGGACAAATTGGAAGCGAGCACCGATTGGGCTACTCTGGCCGCGGGTAAATCCGCACCTGACTCGTTGCGGCTTCAATAACCAGATCCATGTCTTTGCTCATTAGCCGCAACGGAAATTCCGGGGAGTAGTTATCGTCCTTAATCTTTCGAAGTTTTCCTAAGAACCCGGGAGGTATCACCGTCGTCTTGGATAAAACATCAAGTAGGACATTCCTATCGATTCGAAGATGCTCCTCCAGCGAAACGGCTTCGCCAATTGCCTGCATGCCGATCCCAAGAAGATTGACTACCAGCTTCATCATGATGCCGGAGGAACCAGGACCGATCAAGAACCATTGTTTAGCAACCGATTCGTAGATAGAGGTGCGTTTCTTGAAGGTATTCTGATCGCCACCAGCTAGTAGTGTGACGGTTCCTGCCTCGACCGCCGGCGTTGAACCGGAGACAGCCAGATCCAGCAATTCAACGCCACGATCGGCTGCTTGCTTGTGGAGAAAACGCGATAGTTCTGGTGAGATGGTGCTCATTTCAAGAATGATGGTTCCGGGCCTTGCCGAAGAAAAGACGCCGCTGTTGTCGAAATATACGGAGTGGACGGCCTCGTCATTGGCCAAACAAGAAAGGATTACGTTGGAATCTGCGACGAGATTCGCAATCGACGGCGTGATTACTACTCCATCACGAGCCAGTGACTTTGCCGGACCCGTACTACGATTCCACTCTTGAATGCTCCAGTCTGACGAGTGCAGCCGCCATGTGAACCGACTCCCCATAAGACCTAGGCCGATGAATCCAATTCTGGCAACGCGCTTATTGATCATGTTTCTGGTATGGCACTCACGCTATCTCCTAGCTGTTAGTCGTTGTTATTCTTGACGGTATGGATTCTTCTCTGGATTTCGCCAGAACTGACCGAGTGAATCCAAAACGCTGACTTCAAAAGCGCATTCCAACAAATCGCGAACATCTTGCCCCAGATGCTTACCGTGCGGTTTCGTTGTATGGCGATCGAGCCCATCCGGGCTATCCAACCCCTCGTAGATCACTTCTATTTGTCCGTTTACGGAATCGAACTGACCGACGGACTACGCGAACCGATTTGATACCTCATGAATTCTCTCTAAGAGGGTTAACTGTTATCCAAGGCTCTCTCTCGCGGTTACTTGAAGAGCATTTTGGCATTACGACTCCTCCATGGGGTTGAGAGCATTCGTAATGCCAGAGTGAGTGCAGTCGATCAATCCTGCGAGGCCACGGGTATAAGAGTTTGGAGCGTGAGAAGGTTAAGTGTGTAGATGCCGGTCGAAATCTCGACAGAGGCGCAAAATCTTCGACAGTTACATTGACCCTTCGCGAGAACGAAGTGCGAAACGCACATCTTGGGGAGTGCGTGCAGGCGCGCGTAGTGAGCGTCGGTTAGAGTGAAAACGAGCGTGATCGTGCTGACCACAAAGGCTCGTGTGCGAGATAGCAGTTGTTCCTGCTGAAAGCATCTTACGCAACCTATCGCTTTCAGTTTTGTCTAAGGCAGCGAGGAGAATTTTACTTATGTCCCGTTGGAAATTTGTTGCCGTTCCCGTTCTGATTGCTGCTCTGCTGAGCGTCCCGCAGTCTGCACCTGCCCAGGTCTCCGTCCACATCGGGACAGCGCCGGTTTGCCCATATGGCTACTTCGATTACGCACCATACAGCTGCGCTCCCTACGGCTACTACGGGCCCCAGTGGTTCAGCGGCGGCGTCTTCATCGGAGCCGGGCCCTGGTTCCATGGCTCCCACGACTTCCATGGCTACGTTGATAACCGCTTCGATCCACATCACGGCTACCGTGGCCCATTTCCGGGACGTGGAGACCAGGCCTTCAATCACTTCCATGGAAACGAGATGCGTGGTGGCGGCGGTCACGTAGGCAGCGGTCATGTAGGCGGCGGCGGCCACGCAGGCGGCGGTCATCGCTAGAACACTGTCAATCTGAAAGAATGGGTGCTGCTTACAAAGCAGCGCCCCACCGTCTCAGTTGCGCCGTACAGGACCGCCGCTCTCGGGAGTGGGTTTAAAACAAGAAGGAGATTTTGTACAGATGAGTTATATGTTCCATGAGAAGCGGTATGACGGAGCGCAGTTTCGGCTGTGCGGGCAATCGGGGATCGTGTTGCCGCCAGTATCTCTTGGGCTGTGGCAGAACTTTGGTGGCGTCGATGTCTTTGAGACGGGCCGGGCAGTGATCCGGCGAGCATTCGATCGGGGCGTGACTCACTTCGATTTGGCGAACAACTATGGGCCACCGTATGGGTCCGCAGAGGAGAACTTCGGGGAGATTCTGCGAAAGGATCTTCGCGACTATCGAGATGAGCTCGTGATTTCGTCGAAAGCGGGATGGGACATGTGGCCCGGACCCTACGGTGTGGGCGGCTCGCGCAAGTATTTGCTGGCTTCATTGGACGCAAGTTTGCGGCGCATCGGCCTCGAGTATGTGGATATTTTCTACTCGCACCGGCCGACAATGGATGTGCCGCTTGAAGAAACAATGGGTGCGCTCGTGCAAGCAGTCCGCCAGGGAAAGGCTTTATATGTGGGTATCTCGTCGTATAGCCCGGAGCGGACACGCGAGGCGGCGCAGATTTTGAGGCGCGAAGGGGTACGGCTGCTTATTCATCAGCCGTCGTATTCCATGCTGAATCGCTGGGTGGAGAAGGAATTGCTCGGCACGCTTGAGGAGCTGGGTGTAGGCTGTATTGCGTTCTCTCCACTGGCACAAGGGCTTCTGACGAACAAGTATTTGGACGGAGTGCCCAAGAATTCGCGGGCAAAGGCGGAAGGTTCGTTTCAGAAGGACTTCCTGAGCGAGGAAAATCTCAAACGTGTGCGGGCGTTGAACGAAATTGCGAGCGGACGCGGGCAGACGCTGGCGCAGATGGCAATTGCGTGGGTGCTGCGTGACAAACGGGTCACCTCGGCACTTATCGGAGCTCGTAACGTGGAGCAACTAGATAGTTCGCTCGATGCGGTTAAGAAACTCCAGTTCACGGATGCAGAGTTGAATCAGATTGATCGGTACGCGCAAGAGGGAGCGATTGATATTTGGAGAGACGCCCGCGAGGGGGCGGCGTAGCGAATGCCGTTGATTGAATGTAGCCAATGCCGTTGATTGAAGTAGAGGAGGAAATTGGCCCTCGTTCGTTCAGCGGTGGCCGCCATTTTCTGTTTTAGCAAGGATTTCAGGTATGCGCAGGCGGTTTGTCAAGGCTGAACGGGCCCGAGGGAGAGCGTTGTTCGCTACGGTAGGTTGGTGGGTAATGAATGTTCCACGACGTTAGCTTTCGTGGCTGCGTTCGTTTACGTTTTAGTCGGATGAACCTCCATTCCATATTCCTGGCCTTTGGCCCGAATCCGGTTCACGTACTCGCTGTCTCCGTACTTGTGGAAGGTGACGTCGGAATGGGAATGAGGCCGCGTCGAATGCGTGGGGTGATGTCGACGAACGCCGAATGCACACCATCATTACTCTCGATCTGCAATATGTTTGTATCTATGTCGGGGTGGTGATTTTGTAGGAGCCCGCCGGCAATTTGGTGTTGCTTGTATAAAACGGGAGCCCACGCCGTTAGAGATCTGTGCGGCGCGAAACATTCACGGACAACAGGGATAGCAACCCCATCCTATGACTATTTGCTTAGGTTTTTCATGGAACCTCCTCGATTGATTCCCATTTCTTACCGCATGCGTGTTCCCTCTAGGAGCAGCTGTAGTGCCACTTTTGATTCCTCCCTTCAGCAGCAATTCAAGTTGACCTAAGTAGTTTCTCCATAACTTTCATCGGTCGGACTCGCTCCCGAGGATTTCAGCGTGCACGGCTATTGCAGTCGTGGGTGTCGGCAAAGCGGCAAGTAGCGACCGAATTTTGACTAATGCCCTACGAGCAAGATTCTTCCGGCAGAGAGCAATTAAATGAGGGCCGTACGTCACGATGGCAGTCCGGCCTTTTGCCTGATTGGAATATTTCTCTAAGCCAGCGGAGTTAGTTTCCCTGCATCTGCATCTGATGCACTTTATAGTCGTTCTCGATACTGAGGCGTCTCACAACCGTAAGCCCGTTGGGGCCAAGTAGAAACGTGGTGCCTGTCTCATTGTTAGTGACGCGATGTTTTACGTCCTCCACGGTGGCGAGTTGAGTCGGAGCAGGAGCGGCGATATCGAACACCTGGTAGTCACGGGCAGCTGCAGAGACGTACTCGTAGGGTTGACTTGTGACGAGAAGGCCGCTCTCTCCCAAACTCTCAGCCGGGCCGAGGTTTGTCACAGTCGAGATCACCCGAAGTACGGGCCTCTTGGCCTTGCGTAGATCGAGCACGGCTTCCTTCTGATTGTCACGAAAATATACGAGTTCAGTATGATCGCCGAGAGGACGAACGAAATCAAAAGCGCCCTCTGATGCCAACGGCGTGCTCACGACCAGCTTGATGCGAGCCGGATCCGTAACGTCAAAGACTGATAGGCGAGCGCCTTGCTGTTGCTCGACATAAAGATACGTGCTTCCCGCATTGTCGGAGTGAAGAAACAGTGAGTTGCCCGGTGCCTGCGCCTGCTCCGGAAGATCACGAGCTTCCATGACCACCAGCTCCTTCGACCTCGAGTGGATCTCTGCCTCTGCTGTTGATGTTAGGACCGCTGCTGCGACAACTATGCCAAGTGCGAGTGTGGATTTGATGGTGTTGTTCATGGTGTTCTCCTTTTCATATCCAGTGTTGACCCACAGAAGCAGTCACGTCCAAGTAGTAAAAATGATGCCGTATAAGCAAGGAACTCTTCGAATGGATATCGAGGCACTCCTTATACGGCATAAGGATTTCCGAATTCCGTTGGTGCAGGTTTCGTCCTAATGTCGAAACATGACGACACGGAAACCAACTACGACAATCGCAATCATCGGTGGAGGGGTAAGTGGAACCCTCACGGCGTTTCACCTGGTTCGGCAGGGAACGCCGGCGCGTGTGATTCTCATCGACCAGCGACCTTATTTCGGGCTGGGCCTGGCGTATTCCACTCCGAGCCTCCGCCACCTGTTGAATGTTCCCGCAGGGAAGATCACCGCACTGCCCGATCAACCAGATCACTTCCTCAACTGGCTTCGCAGGAATCATGACCCGGCTGCAACGGAGACAACCTTCGCTCCCCGAGCGGTCTTTGGACGATACATCCAATCCCTCCTGAAATCGACGAGCCCGCTCGAACAGGAGATCGCAACAGTCGTTGATGTCCGTCTGCAGGACTCAGGGGCCGTGCTCGCCTTGGATAACGGATGCGAGCTACGCGCCGACCTGATCGTGCTGGCAACCGGAAACTTCGACCCAGCGCCTCTTCCGGGAATCACGATGGCCGCCTCCGATTCCGCTTTGTATCGCCACAATGCATGGGCGGCGGAAACCTACGAGGCATTGGATCCCGACGCCCCTGTTGCTCTTATCGGAACAGGTCTGACCGGGGTCGATGTCGTGTTGAGGCTGCGTGAACTCGGACACCGCGGAAGGATTATTGCCGTGTCTCGTCACGGCGTCTTCCCGAATCGGCATGACGACTACACACCACTGAGTTCAAGTGCAATCCCATCGAATACACCGGCTACCTGTGTCGCGTATATCCGCGCTCTGCACGCCGCAATTCGTGGAGGCGCGGAGTGGAGAGCCGCTATCGACAGCCTCCGTGAGACGACCAACGAACTGTGGCTCCGCCTGCCGGTCGAGGAAAAGCAGCGCTTTCGGCGCCACCTGCAGCGCAGATGGGATGTAGTACGCCACCGCATGGCTCCGCCGATCGCCGACGTCATCGAGTCCGAGCTTCGGAACGGCACTCTGGAGATCCGCGAAGGCCATCTTACGTCCGTCGATGCCTCTCCCGCAGGCGCACACATAACCCTTCGCGCACATGATGAGAGTGAGAGCTTCTATGCGGATCGAGTTATCAACTGCACTGGGCCGAGCATGAACTACCGCCGCATCCCTTCACCTCTTCTCCAAAATCTGTTCAAGAGAGGACTCGTCACCTCCGGCCCCTTGGGTACTGGATTTCATTGCTCGCAGGATGGAGCGGTCATCGACGCCGGTGGTCACGCTTCAAAGGTCATCTTCAACCTTGGCCCGGGCCGCCTCGGCGACCTTCTTGAGTCCATCGCGATTCCTGAAATCCGTCAGCAGGCCGTCGAGCTTGCTTCGGTACTCGCTGATCGCATGTGGCCGCAATGCGTACTCCCTGAAAAGAGAGTGACAGGAACTGCAACAACGGAGTTAACCGGAGAGTTGGTAGAGGCATGACCACCGCAATGGTCACCAATGTCAGAGGCACCAAGGGCGCGGTGGCATCGCGGCTGGCATCCATTGGCTGGGCTGTTGTTCTTGGAGCAGCCAGCGGTTCGGCCTGTGTCGCAGTACGGCTCTTCTTCCGCCTTCTTCAGTGGGTCTTTGTTCAGCAGACGGGAATGTTACCTATCGCGGCCGCAACGTTGCCGCCTGCGCGCCGTATCCTGACTCCGATGATCGGAGCAGCGTTAGCAACCCTTGTGCTCTGGATGATGCGGAGGTCGGCACCGGATCTGCGTTTTGAAGAATATGTGGAAGCCGTTCGTCTCAGAGATGGCCGAATCCCTCTTCTTGCGACGGTTTGGCGGACCGCTTCCTCTGCCTTTTCCGTAGCCACCGGCGCGGCGATCGGGCGGGAAGGATCGATGATCCAATTCGCGGCTGCAATCTCCTCATGGGTAGCAGAGCGATCTCCCCTGCGGAATCTGTCGTTGTCGCGGCAGGTAG
>JAOAPF010000307.1 GCA_025462755.1 Edaphobacter sp. | reverse complement strand
TCATCGCTCACATCGCTCGGATAGCCAACCTGGCCCTTGTTCCCCATCCGCTCATACTGCGCGATGACAACAATAAAACCGGGCTGTTCTTACAGGTGGGAATTAAAGTCATTAACAGGCTCTAGGGAGATCAACGAGTTCTTTGGGGATCGAACTGCGCGCTCTGGCGTTGCACGCGCTGGACCTGAATCAATTAACGAAGCTGGCCAAAGTTATTGGCAAAGCCCGTTCAGAAGGTGCATCTCTAGATCCCCTGACGCCATTTCGGCTGGCGGTGCTCAGTAACTCGACGATCGATTTAATCGTACCGGCCCTGGTGGCAAGTGCGGCGCGTCACGGCGTAGCGCTTGAGGTCATTCGGCCCTCGTACGACCAAGTGGCCCAAGAGGCTCTGACTCCCGACTCCAGGATGAACAGCTCGAAGCCGGATGCAGTACTGCTTGCACTCGACTATCGTGCGCTGCCGTTAAAGCTCTCCCTGGGGAATCGCGAAGCTTCGTCCAGCGTAGTGCAAGGCGTCCTCGGTTATTTGCGAGCGCTTCGCGATGGCATTAAGACTCATTCGAATGCGGTGTGCATATTTCAAACCGTCGCTCCGCCCGTGGAGATGCTCTTTGGCAGTTTGGATCGAGCGCTGCCGGGAACACGGAGAAGCCTCATAGACAATATCAATCGTGAACTGGCTGAGCATATTCCTGGCTGGGGCGATGTACTGCTGGATGTGGCCGGCCTAGCGGAAACCGTAGGACTGGCGGACTGGCACGACGCGCAACAGTGGGATATGGCGAAGTTTCCCTTTTCCGACCAACTGATTCCACTTTACGCCGATCATGTTGCTCGAACGATCGCAGGTATGCGCGGCAAGAGCGCAAAGGTTTTAATTCTCGATCTAGACAATACCGTCTGGGGTGGGGTGATCGGAGACGATGGACTAGAAGGCATCAGGATCGCGCAGGGCGACACTGTTGGCGAGGCGCATCTGGCAGTGCAGCGCCTTGCCCTTGATCTGCGGCAGCGCGGCATCGTGCTGGCCGTGGCGTCAAAGAACACGGACGAAGTGGCGCGTGAACCCTTTCGAACCCACCCGGAAATGCTGTTGAAGCTGGAACATATCGCAGTATTCCAAGCGAACTGGAACGACAAGGCGACCAACATTCAAGCCATCGCTGGAGAATTGTCCCTTGGGCTCGACGCTATGGTCTTTCTCGACGACAATCCGGCAGAGCGCGGACTGGTGCGCAAACTGCTTCCGCAAGTCTCCGTACCAGAACTGCCTGAGGAGCCAGCTTACTATGCAAGAACGCTGGCGGCGGCCGGCTACTTCGAGGCCGTCTCTTTTGCCGCGGAAGACCTCAAGCGCGCCGGTTTCTATCAAGACAACGCCAAGCGAGCCATTCTGCAAAAGACGATCGGCGGCGTGGACGCGTACCTCGCATCGCTCGATATGACGATCACTTTCCAGCCCTTCGATGCAACCGGGCGGGCGCGCATTGTTCAACTGATCAACAAATCCAACCAGTACAATTTGACGACGCACCGCTACACCGATCCGGAGGTAACTGAAGCCGAGAACGATCCGGAAGTCTTCACTCTGCAAGTTCGGCTCGCCGATATCTTCGGCGATAACGGCATGATCAGCGTCGTCATCAGCAGACCCTGTGAAGCCGGAGTGTGGGAAATCGACACCTGGCTTATGAGTTGCCGCGTATTGGGACGCAAAGTGGAGCATATGGTTTTGCGTGAGATTTTGGACCATGCACGAGCGGCAGGCGTACATACGCTGACCGGCACTTACCGGCCTACCGATCGCAACAAGCTCGTCGTCGACCACTATGCCAGGCTCGGTTTCACGAAATTACAGGAAGACTCATCAGGCCTGAGCCGCTGGGAATTGCTGGTTGAGGAAGCAGAGCTGGAGAATACGCCAATGAAAGTCGTCTCACATGGATTTTCCAATAGGAGAGTCCACGCGCATGACTGACCCACAGGTCACCAAACCTGAGCGCAGGTGAGAGAAGATGGAAGAAGCGAAGCTGCCGCGACAAGATTGGATTGTGCTGCCTCTCCTCGGTGTACTTACTATCGCATTCGTGTTCGGTTCAATGGAACTGCTTGCGCGACGGATTCTTCCGGAAGAAGGCTCGTTATTTGTAGGCGCCTGCATGGTGATAAATGATCCTTCGGCCGGCTTGCAGGCGATTCCAAACTCCGTGTGCAGGGAAAAAGCTGCCGAAGGACAATTGACGGAATACCGTTTCAATAGTTGCGGACACCGCGCTGGCATGGAATGCGGGCCAAAGCCGCCGAATACCTACAGGATAGTTATGGCTGGTTCCTCGTATGGATTCGGTTATGGGGTGATGAGAGAGCGAACTTTTGCCGCGTTGCTACCAGTGGAACTCTCGCGCCAGACAGGACGGAAAATCGAACTCTACAACGCAAGCATGGCGGGGCGTATGCCGCGCGCGGCCGCTTTACGATTCGATGAACTGCTAGCGGCCAAGCCCGATATGATTCTCTGGGAATTGGCTCCTGCGGACATAGAGGATGTGCAACTGCAAGCTATCGACCCAGATGCACATGTATGGGAAAGGTCGATAGATCGTCGGGCAAAGTTCGCCGCGAGCAGAGAACTGATCCTTCATAAGACACACACGGTCTGGAAGCACGCATCAGGTTGGTATGACCATATTACGATTCTTTTGCGGCACTTACTCTATAACGATGAAAGCGAAGAGCAGTACGTGAATTCTTACTTGATGAATGGGGACGAGACCGCGGGTTTTCTGAAGACAGATTGGAGTCCTCGATGGCAAGGCCATCTGGAGCAGTTCGACAGCTGTGCGGCGGACATGGAGGAGAAGGCTAAGGCGGCGGGTATTCCCTTTGTCGCTGTGCTCCTGCCGAATCGCGCCCAGGCAGCCATGATCTCCATGGGCAAGTGGCCAACTAGCTACGATCCTTACAAACTGGACGAAAAATTGCGCTTCATTATCGTGAGTCATGGCGGAATCTATCTTGACATACTTCCCGAATTCCGCACCGTATCCAGCCCAGAACAGTATTTCTTCCCGGTGGATGGCCATCCGAATTCCGGTGGGCATGCAATCATCGCCACACTGCTGGCCAAGGAATTGACCGGTGGTGCTGTTCCCGCCCTCAAAGCTCCTGCTCAGCCCCAGGCTGTATCGGAGCAAACCAGATAACCATGGATACGGCCTCTTTGCAGTTCTTGTTCTTTGGTTTGGCCGTCGCGTTGGTCTCGAACTTCAGCCGCGCACGGGCATGGCGTTCGATTGTGCTTCTGTTTGCCAGCTTCATTTTCCTTGGTCTGCTCGCGCACGGCGCGGTTGTTCTCCTACCACTGGCCGGGTTTTTGCTATTTGGGTACGGTGGCCTTATCCTGCTTCAGCGCGGCTGGTCCAGATCTATGGTGTGGACCATCCTGGCTGTTCTGCTCGCCTACATATGGCTGAAGAAATATACTTTTCTGCCAGCGAGTATCTTGCTCCATCATTATTTCTTTGCCTTGGGACTCTCCTACGTTTTCTTTCGCGTCCTGCATTTGTTAATCGAAACGGGAGATGGAAACGAGAAGCGACGGGTGGGATTTGGCGCTTACCTGCTTTACACTCTGAACTTCGCGACGCTTGTTTCCGGCCCCATCCAGCGCTATGACGAGTTTGCACGGGACCAGTTCGCCGAGGAGCCAATCGCATTAGGACCGCGTACAATCGGTTTGCAGTTAGAGCGCATCGTTCGCGGCTTCTTCAAGGTCAACGTGCTGGCCGTTCTGCTCAACGATCTGCAGCAATACGCACTCGCACAAATGTTCCAGCCCTTGCCGCTCTGGTATAAGGTTTTTGCCGCCTTCCGGCTGGCTGTCGTGTATCCACTTTTTCTCTACGCAAATTTCTCAGGCTATATCGATCTGGTGATTGCACTGGCGCGCCTAATGCGTGTACGCCTCCCAGAGAACTTCGATCGGCCATTCTCAGCTACGTCCTTTCTCGATTTTTGGAGCCGGTGGCACATGACTCTTTCTACCTGGTTCAAGACATATGTCTATAATCCGCTGCTGTTGGCGCTAATGCGACGGATCTCGTCATTGTCTCTGCAGCCGCTACTGGGCGTCTTCTGCTTCTCTGTGACGTTCTTCCTGGTTGGTGTCTGGCACGGGCGCACCTCGGAGTTCGTGATGTATGGGGTGCTCCAAGGCGGAGGGGTCGCGACCAACAAGCTCTGGCAGGTGGCCCTCACTGCTGCCATGGGTCGAAAAGGCTACAAGAATCTGGCAACAAGGCCGGTCTACATTGCTTTGGGGCGCGGTCTTACTTTTAGCTGGTTTGCCTTCACGCTGTTCTGGTTCTGGGCCGACTGGAAGCAGATTGATCGGATCTTCACAGCCCTCGGCGTGATGCAATGGCTTGGCGTCTGGTTGGCAATATGGTTATTCGCAACAATCGTGCTCGCGGCATGGGAAGGCCTGCGCGAGGCGTTACTATCGATCAGAACGTCTGAGGGCCCAGTGCTGACCAATCGGTATGCGCGGGTGGTTTACGCGTCTGCGCTTGGTTTGATTGCCGTCCTTATCACAGTCTTGCTCAATCAGCCTGCACCCGACATCGTGTACAAAGCCTTCTAAAAACACTCTCACCGGGCGCAAACTTGGCGCTCTATAAAAGCCCATTCTCACGCTGCATCATTTCTCGGGAAAGGAAAACGACTAGATGAGGTTGGCGCAACGAGAATTCAGTCTTAACGACCAGAAGCGGTTTGCCACTGTGTCAGGGGACCACAATCCCATCCACATCGATCCGCTTCAAGCACGCCGCACTCAGGCAGGTGGGGTTGTCGTACATGGAATCCACCTTCTGCTTTGGTCACTTGATTCCATTGCAACAGCCCAGCCGAGCTTGCCTCCCTTGCGCAGATTACGTGCCCACTTTAACAAATTCGTTTATCTGCAAGAGAGGGTCGACGTAGACCTGACCGAACAAGGTTCATCGCGAGCACGATTGAGCATCTCTGTCGATGATGCTCCTCGATCGAAGATCTCGATTGAGTTCAGGGATATCGGGCAGGATTGCCCCGACTGGGGCTCGTCGATCGTGGATGCAATTCCTTTCTCGCAGGCGCCGGCCGATCTGGACTTCGAAAAAATGCGCGATCAATCCGGGCGCGTCTCCTTCGCAATGACCTCAGAGGATGCGATAGCGATGTTCCCAGCTGCTACAAAGTGGCTTGGCGCTAGGCGTATAGGCGCACTCGCCGCCAGTACTCATGTCGTCGGCATGGTTTGTCCTGGTCTCCACTCCATCTACAGCGAGCTCCAGGTGGAGACCTGTGCGGAACGTGCTCCTGATCATCTCCTCGCCTTTCGCGTCACCGAAGCCGATCAACGTTTTCGTTCGATCCAACTCGCGATCACCGGCGGTGGCCTAACCGGCACGGTGGAAAGCTCTGCACGTATACCGCCTGTGCAGCAAGCGTCTATGGAGTCTCTCCAAGGAGTGGTTGGCCCGGCCGACTTCACCGGGAGTGTGGCGTTGATCGTTGGCGGGTCGCGCGGATTAGGTGAGCTGACAGCCAAACTGATAGCTACCGGTGGCGGACGCGTCATAATCACCTGGAGATCCGGGAAAGACGATGCCGAACGAGTGGCTCAGGAGATCCGCTCAGGAGGCGGAGCGTGTGAAACTCTTGCGTACGACGCCTCTCAGCCCGCCACCGAGCAACTAGCGCTGCTCGTGGATTCTCCGACCCATGTTTACTACTTCGCGACACCCGCAATCTCCCGGCCTCAATCAAAGATTTTCTCAGGGGAGCGCTTGGAGGAATTCCTGGCTGTGTATGTTAATGGACTTTGGCAGCTGGCGAAGACCCTGCATGCCAGGCAACCCAGGTTATCTATCTTTTACCCATCCTCGATTTTCGTAAATGAGCGGCCGCGGGGAATGACCGAGTACTCAATGGCGAAAGCTGCCGGAGAGGTGTTATGCGCCGACATGAATGAATCTATGGCGCCATTGCGTATGATTGTATGTCGTTTGCCAAGGTTGCTAACAGACCAAACAGCCTCCACTACGGCGCTGGAAATTGCTCCGGCACTTGAGACGATGCTGCACATCGTTCGGGAAGTACAATCCCGGCCGAGTTGACTCATCTTGGGAACGTGTCGCAAATAAGGAAGCTTTGAAGATAACGCCACAAATTATAAGTTATTGAAACGAAGTCCCGCGTGAATAGCGCCTTGAACAAGGTGCTAAATCGAACAGTGGAGTTAACCTCCTCAACTTTCGTGACGTAATGTGACGAGGAGCTGTGTCGCGATGGTAGAGCGTGCACGGTGGCTGGTTATTTGACCGCGTACATCGTTCCCTGGAACCCCAGCTTTCCGACAGAGCATCGGAATAACCGATCTGTTCAATACAATCCTGCCGAGAGGACGGCCGCGATATCCGAAAAGAATGTTAACCATCTCTCCGGTCTTTTCATCCGCAACCGGTAAGAGCGCCAGACGCAGCTTTTGCCATTCTTCAATCGCTTCGCCAACTGCTCCGTGAACTGGCTTCGTGTAACCCCCCGTTCGTTTTATTGGCAGGCACCTCCAGGAGACAGACAGAGGAGTTGTCTACTGCCTCCGCGTTTCGATCCGGGGTGCACCGGCGAGTGCAGCCTACTCTCAACCGCGCAATCTCATCCTTTCTCAAGCTTGCAAAGAGCCACACGACGGCAAGGGCGCGAATCAGTTCAAGAGGATAACGCGGCCCTGCTGCGTCCGGACATCTGCTCTCGCTCCGCGGAAGATCAGCATGCTGCAGATTCAGTCCGGCCCAAAGCAGCTTCGCCCAAACATCTTCAGCGAAGATGCGCGGATGGGGGGAGCGCACCAATGTAAGCGACCTCGGGAATTGGAAGGTTCGTTTGGGATCGAAACGGTAAGGGATCAACTACCAAAGCAATAAATCGGTGAAAAAGCAACGTAGAGCCGCTATGTGACCGAACTTTGATGCAGTACTCAAAGGCCTGTCCGTGTAATTTGTTCGCTGATCGTCGACAAACTGCCCGGCACGGAAGCATCCGATTGCTGCAACATACTCTGACGCAACTTGACGAGTCCACTGATCAGGCCGTGAGATGTCGGGATGCGTAACACTTAGCCACCGTCCAGCCACGAGTAGCCGATAATATGTGCTGCGCTTGGTACTTGGCCGGATCGTGGAGGTATCGTGCGAACGCTTGCACCATGAGAACCATTCCTTGCCGACGCATTGGGTCTTCTCCAGTAATCGCTTTTTAGGGCTGTCGACATAGGGCCGTAACGGTTTTGGCATGATTCCAAGGCTGGCGAAGGCATGCGAGATCATGAATGTCGCTTGCTTCAAACAGAGCGCACAGTCTTTGGCACGCAAATCTTCGAGCGACATGGCGGTCAAGCTTCTAACATCTGGGTTCCTATTTGATAGAAACAACTCACAGAGCGCGTTGCAACCCCGAGGTGAAAGTATCCGGTGTAACCGAGCCGCTTCAGCTCTGCATGCACTAGCTCAATAGAGGTGTCGACTGGCTCTCTTCCGAAGATCTGGGTTGTGAGAGCGTAGCGTCGAATGATACTTCGCGCTTCGTTGCGTAACTTGTGCAAGTCAACCTCGCAGAGAATTGCCGCCATGGCCATCACATGCTGAAGCGTATTGGACGTAGTGCCTGTATTCTTGCGGCGCCTGAACAGGCTCGACCACTCCTCCTCCCGCCATGCCCAAAACGCCTTTTGCCTGACTTGCATCTCCGTAACGAGTTCTCTCAGCAGGGAGTATTGAGATCGTTTTGCTCCAGTCAGGAAAAGACAGTCTCTTAGCGGAACAAGCAATCGAGTAAGTGGATCATTGAGACGGAAGTGAAGAGTTTGTTGTTCGATGGCGACGGCCGCGATTCTCTCGCGCCCTTCCGACGTGAGCACAGGAGACCTGTCATAAAGATCGAGTTTGAAGCGAGGCGGCGCCTGCTTCGCAATACGCAAGGCTGTCATCTTGGTCATCCTTAACCTGCATTGATGGTGGCGAGGCGCCGTCATGCCTGCCATGGTTCGCGCAAGGGAGGCCGTGAGGTCACGTGCACTCAGGTGAATGTAGATAAGCGTGGACTGCAGGACTCGGTTGCCGGCAAACGTGGCAATTTCGTGGATGTCCAAACCAGCCCGTGCTAGATCCGTGAGCCGCAGATGTCGCATCGTGTGCGTTGTGAGTCGAGGCAAGCTGCTCCGTTTCGCAATGCGTTCTACCACCTTGGTCCATGTATATGCCGTAATTGGCTCACTACGCTTGGGTGGGGACTCTGAAAGAAACATCGCATCGGGAGCACTCCGCATCGTGTGGCGGCGATTTAGATATCTGCAAATCAGAGTGGAGGTTGTCAAAGTAGGAATCCAAGGCAGTTTGTGTATCCGCCTGACTGGTCCGGCTGTTCTGAAGACGGCAGGCCCGTAACATCGGATGGCTCCTCCACGAAGCACTGGATTGCTAGGGCGCAATCCTTCTTCAACCAGGAACTCGAAGAAGAGGCGGAGCGCGGTGACTCTTTGGATCAGAGTCGCATTTGCCAGGCCTCTGCTCCTCAACTCATTAATCCAACACGCTACATCCGCGCGAGTGCTCTCCTCGCAGGCAGTCTTACGGAACTCCATAAATGAAAAATAGCAATCGAGCGCACGAGCATATGCATCCAGGGAATTCCGAGTCAAGCCAAACTGTTCCCGCATGATGAGCGACTTCCGGGCATGAGTAGCGGAATCAAGGTTGTGGTATCGGTCGAGAGCGAATCTGGCAGCCATTTAGCCCTCCATCTAGCATCTTGTGCAGCCGCGCCTCCCCCGCGCGGCTGCACAGATGCTAGCCTCATCCAGGTACGCGATGATTACCATTTGAAGAATCTCGCGGAAGATATTCCACTTAACTCATATCCGCGACCGTCTTGCCTCATCCTGCACCCGCGCGACTATTGCCGCTGGCTAGGCATCGATGACAAAGGAGGGGACCCGCGCCCTCCCCTTGACCTTCTCCATCCCTACGATGCGGACAAGATGGTTATGAAGCCTGCTAACCCGGCCGTCGGCAACTGGCGCAATAACGGGCCGGAGATGCTTGATCGCACCTAAACCGGGGCTGCTTGCTGAATGCAATCAATTCTGCGACCCAATGCAGCGTTATGCGCATCATCATGTTCAACTCGCGGAACCTCGGCGCCCTGATCGTGGACGAGAAGCCCCACGTGAAGAGCTGGGACGAACCGCAGTACTCGATCCATAACCTCGGGATCGAAGAGAGCTACGGGTTCGGTGTTGCTCAACGAAGGTCAGGCAATCGCCGTCGCCAAGAACGTCAAGGTCCGCCAGAACGAGATGTCGACGCCAAGGGCGTTGATCATCTCGACCGGATCGACTCTCCGGTCTTCGAGCCTCCTTCTGGGCTCCTCGGTAGCGCTCCCTTCGACGTCAACAACGACAACTACGACCTCAACTCAGTCAGCTTCGTCAGCTAATAACTCAGTGAATCGCCGTCCGCGTGCTGATGCCGAGTTGAGATCCGCTGCCCGAGATAGCCGGCTTGGACACTGATTCGTCCAGTGTTGACGCGGCTTTCACGCTGTTTTTGGCCGGTCCTGATCTGGCCCTGATCATGGTTCGCCGACTGAGATGCCACCGGAAAGCGCTCCGGATTCACGAAACAGGCCCAGATGGCTGCCGACTATCCAGATCTACTGCCGGAGAGTACGGCCGCGATGCCGCGCCTGCGGTTGCTGGCGCGGCTTTTATGATGGCTCTACTCCTGGACCTGGAATGGGACTCTAGTCCTGACGTCCAACTCTAGTGTCCCTAAGGCTTCAACTGCTCTGGACTTCCGCTGCTAACATTCCAACCTTGCCCAGTTGGTTTATCTGCCGCCGCTTGGGAGCTGGAACAGCTTCTGGCTGGAGGGTTAGGCGACAGCCGAAGTCCTTAAGGCTCGTAACTTCTATGAGAAGGTCTCAAGAAAATAGAGAAGATTTCAAGACGGGCACCTCATCTTCCGCCCGCCGACCCCTTTTACCAAGGCCCATTGGGGTGCCGGACCTCTGGACCGGAGGGCCTTTGAGAGCCTTGGATCCGGTGAGATTATGGGACGCCATGAGTTCCCGAACGAAACACCGCAACCCAACTAACGGCTACTGTCTCCACTGTTCCAAGATCGTCTGGCCTTCCCAGGAAGCCGCCACACTGAGAGTCCAGGAGGTGAAAGACACTCCCGGCGTGCAAAGACCCGACCTCCTCAATGCCTATAAATGTCCTGACGGCCCCGGATGGCACATCGGTCATGACTCCAAACGCCGCAGGAGACGCCCCGGCAGAACCTAGAACATACGCGAAATACCAAGATTAAGCTCTTGCTTGTCGACCTAATTCACTGACCTCAATCCTTGACCTTTAACCCGACACAGCAGAGGTCGTGCACAAAATTATTTCATGCTCGATCAGAAGCCCGCTTCAATCGCGTATTTGCGCGATCAGAGAGTTCATGATCCGCGCCGTGAGGGTGCTGGTGTGGGTGCGGAAGCAGGCTCAGGGATCACTTCCACTATGCCGACTTTCCAGGACCGATCCAGTAGCCGGTTGATATTATTGGCCTTCGGTCATCTTCAGGAGTTATTGTCGTCTCGATAGCCCGGAGGGAAGTATATGGTGGACATGTCGACTGTGCGTGCCTGGGCTGAACTCGTGCGCGATGTGGGCTTGATTATTGGTGTCCCCGTCCTCATAACGATCGGCGTCAAGCTGTATGGCCAACAAATCGAAGTTCTGAAATCCCGTAATGAATTGCTGAAGGAAACCCAATACGATCGCGCCTTGGACATAATCAAGTCTCAACGGGAGCTCTTCGAACTAGAGAGAGACTCATTAGAGAAGAAGCTGCGGAAACTTGAGTCGGAAGGCAGCATCGCTTTGGCCGACAAAGAGAGAGAGATAGACGTCCTCAAAGCCCGACTCGGAACGGTTAAGGAAACGATCTCAAACCTTGAAAGCAGTGCCTCTATTGTTGAACGGGCGGGTTTCGATTGGCTCTTTTCAGGACCGATGCAGAGTTCCGAGCATCGCTCTTCCTAGAGAAGGCGAACTTCGCAGGAACAACTTTCAGATCGGACGTTTCATTCGAGCACTCTTCATTCGCCGGTGTGGCCACGTTTAGAGATGCCGCTTTCCGCGGGCGCGCGGATTTTAGCGGTGCCGATCTGAGCAGAGCCAAATTCACTGGCACTAACCTTAGTGGCGCTTCGTTCGATAATGCCGATCTCCGCGGTGCAGATCTGTCCCGCGCATCAATTGATCAGAGTACAAGGCTTCCTGAGACAATCAGGAGAACCGATGCTCGCGATTGATTCGTCGTCATTCTGCAAAGCTTCAGGCGAGAAGCCGTGACTGATCTTGTCTCCGGCTTGGTTGGACTTGCGCGCCCGAACGGCCAACGACGGGTAAGGTTCGGATTGCCCGTCAACCGTCCAGAACTCCGAAGTCCGGAAATCTCTCGGCCGCAGTGTTCGCTGAGTGGGTTGGCGATTTGGCGCCAATCGACGATCACTCGTGGCGAGGTGCGCGTTCAAGATTACCGATCATCTTGCGGGGTAGGGCTCATTGCGTCGCCGGTTTGGCAACACCTTTGATGAGCAGCCACAGCGCGA
>JAOAPF010000274.1 GCA_025462755.1 Edaphobacter sp. | reverse complement strand
CACTTCCGTGATGTTCGGGATCAATGTTCCTTGGGCCATCAGGCAAGGAGCGAAGATCGCCAGAGCTATCTCCTTCTTACGCCCGCTGAGGTCTGCTGGAAAGAATCACCAAATGTACGGAAGAGCCTTAGAAATGTCATGGTTCCGCCCATTAGAAATGACACTAACGGGATGGGACTGATTTCAATGGGCGAGCGGGATGTAAAACGAATACAGGTTTTGGCGGAAGTTCGAGCTGGTAAGCGGTCGGTGGTTTCGGCGGCGGCGCTGCTGGACCTGGGAGTGCGGCAGACATTCCGCCTCATGTCGCGATACGAGGCAGACGGCGCTGGTGCGCTAATCCACCAGGCTCGTGGCAGAGCTTCCAATCGCCAATTGAGCACCGGCATCCGGGAGTACGCGGTCGAGCTGGTGCGAACGAAGTACGCCGATTTCGGTCCTACCCTCGCGACAGAGATTCTTCAGGAGAAGCATTCGATCACCATCGGGCGCGAGACACTCCGGCGATGGCTGATGGCTGACGGTCTATGGCTCTCTCGCAAGCAACGGAAGACCTTCCACCAGCCGAGGCTGAGGCGAGAGCGCTTCGGCGAGCTGGTCCAGATCGACGGCAGCGATCACCGATGGTTCGAGGATCGTGGCGAGCCCTGCACCTTGCTCGTGTTCATCGACGACGCGACCAGCCGATTGATGCAGCTTCGCTTCGTACTCAGCGAGAGTACGGACAGCTATCTGACCGCAGTCCACGGCTACGTGCTGGCCTTTGGTTGCCCCGTGGCCTTTTACTCTGACAAGCACGTAGTCTTTCGGGTGAATAAGCCGAACGCTGTTGGCGGCGCGGGCATGACTCAGCTCGGTCGAGCATTGGCGGAGCTAAATATCGAGATAATCTGTGCTAACTCAAGTCAGGCGAAGGGCCGTGTGGAGCGAGTGAATCGCACGCTACAGGACAGGCTGGTAAAAGAACTTCGACTCGCCAACGTCAGCGACATCTGTGCCGGAAACGCGTTCTTGCCAGCTTTCATGACCCAGTTCAATGAGCGTTTTTCTATCCCTTCCGCCCGTCCTGAAGACCTTCATCGGCCTCTATCCATCCCCGTGGAAAAACTCACTGACATCCTGTGCCACCGTGAGCAGCGCCACGTCGGAAGCCAGTTGACCTTGTCGTACGACCGCAAGCGGATCATCATCCTGGAGCGAAATTCTCTCTCCGAAGGACTTGAGAGTAAATATGTTGACGTTACGACTTCCCAGATGGCCACTTGGAGGTCGGCACCAAAGGCCTCCTGCTTCCCTATCGCGTCTTCAGCAAGGATCAGAGGGTCAGCCACACCGCTGTCATCGAGAACAAGCGCCTAGGCCACGCTCTTGCCATCATCAAAGGACAGCAAGACTCCTACTTTGCGCCAAAAGTGAATACGAACAGCCACAAGGGCGGATACCAAAAGCGGGGCCGACAGATCTACGGCCCCGACTAGGTGCCGAAATTCCTGTGAGATCCGTGAAAGAAGGAGGGAGCACGACACCAAACGTAAAACAATCGTACGCATGCGAGTCGAAGCTCTAAGGAATCAGTCTGGGAATAAACGGTCTATTGGGTTGTTGATTGTTCAAGGGTTTTTTCCGCGCTTTGGTGAAGATGACCGAAAAGACTAAGTTTACAAAGGTGCAAACGGAAAGATTATGAGCAGAATTCTTATTGCAGTCACTCCTCTTATGGGACATGTGAACCCCATGTTCACCGTTGCTGAGTCTCTCCGAGATGCTGGCCACGAAATCTACTTCAACACCTCCGATGTATTTCGCGAGCGGATCGAAGGGGCCAATTTCCGTTTTCTGCCTTTGCTCGGCAATGCCAATTACGATTGGCGCCGGATAGGCGAACTGATTCCGGAATTACTAAGCGCTGCCACACCGATGGATCAACAGAACGCCTATGTCAAGTATTTATTCGCGGATCGGATTCCCGACCAATATCACGGGCTGCAGCGATACATCAAAGAGTACTCATTCGATTTGGTTATGACTGATGTTTTATTCGTGGGCAATCTCCCCCTTCTTCTGAGTGGTGAGTCTCGGCCTCCGGTCCTTTCCTGTGGTGTCGTCGCACCTCTTTGGCTTGACCCGGCATCCTCAGTCTTTGCTGGTCCAGATGACACTCCGGAAGGACGCCTCCGAAATCTTGAACTCAACCGGCAATTCAACCAATTGCGCGCACCCAGCCATACCTATCTTGACGACGTCCTTAGGCGATTGGGGGTGTCGATCGATGGCGGCTTCGATACGAACACCATGTATCGTTTGCCAGACGTCTTTTTACAGCTCGGAGCAGAGGATTTTGAATTCCCTATGGCGGATCGACCAGCAAATCTTCACTTCACGGGACCTATTCTGCACCGGCATCGCGATCTTCCGTCACCGGCCTGGCTTCAGAACCTTGACGATTCCCGGCCAATCATTTTCGTTACCCAAGGGACATTGGCGAACTTTGACTTCAATCAGCTAATTAATCCGACGATTGCGGGTTTGGCCGAGGAGAATGTCCAAGTGGTTGTTACGGCCGGCGGGGGTGCGACTGAAATTATCTCGGCAGCCAATGCCATTGTCGAGCCATATATTTCCTATGAACTTATCCTGCCTAAAACAAACGTTTTCGTAACCAATGGCGGATATAACGGAGTTCAACAGGCAATTAGCTACGGAGTTCCCGTCATCTCAGCAGGAGAGAGCGAGGACAAGCCTCTTGTATCCATGCGGGTGTCCTGGAGTGGCACGGGTATCGATTTGAAGACCGGAACACCCACCCCCACGCAAATTCGCGATGCTGTTCGAGAAATATTGCACAACCCGAAGTATGCAGACCGTACAAAGTTGGTTGGAGCAAAGATAGCCAGAACCAACGCGCTGCAAACCATCGTCGACATCGTTGCGCGCACTTCTTCAAAGAGAGCACAGAAGATTTGAGCTGCCCGAGAATCGATATCATTTTGGTCTGGACTTCTCTCATAAATTAGATGAGGGGGCGAACGACAAACAGAGCCTGTACAAGCAGCTCGTTTCCCAAGCACGTGCTAGCGGTATTCGCATTGGAGTGCCCGATCTTTTGTACCAGTTGGATTGTTAGTTTAGCGCAACGAGCTGGTTAGTGATCGGACCAGTATTTCTGTGCCAAGGCTAGAGTTAGTCTTCGGCTGGTTTAGGTTGCAGTCAGTA
>JAOAPF010000260.1 GCA_025462755.1 Edaphobacter sp. | reverse complement strand
GGGCTCGTTAGGCTCGGACAGCCGCGTATGCAAGGGTAGGTCCACAGGCACAAGAAAGTTCGCCAGGGTTTCATACTCGGCATCCGGCAACTGTGCCAGTATGAGATTTCTTGGTCGCGGTAATGATCCAGACATAAAGTTGTCGTTACGCATCTCCGCAGCCCCCTTGCCCGAGATTTCTCCCGTAGCCGCAAAGACTGGTTGCCCCACGTTGGTGAGGGCGGGTAGATGCGATTTCTTGGACTCTACGCTCTTGTGGGGAAAAAGTATGTCACATGAACGACATATCAGATGTAATTGAAAGGTAACTACATTGCTTGGCTCATCAAGCTATGTGCACTACTCGACACATTTGCTACAGCGTGCCGCAGTTTAGAATGAGAGTTCAACTTAAATGATGTCCGCGCGCATCCGGCCGCGGGCCGGAAAGTGCTCTTTTTTGCCCATGCATCGCTGGTCCCAACTCTTCATCCCCACACTCCGTGAAGCACCCGCAGACGCCGAAGTCGCAAGCCATAAACTGCTGCTGCGCGCGGGTTACGTCCGTCAGCTTGGCGCGGGCATCTACAGCTATCTCTTCCTGGGCAATCGATCGATCAACAAGATCATCGGCATCGTGCGGGACGAGATGGATCGCATCGGCCAGGAGTTCTTCCTTCCTGCGATCCATCCGAAGGAAATATGGGAGGCGAGCGGCCGCTGGTCCGGCATGGGAGACAATATGTTTCGCCTGAAGGATCGTAAAGGCGCCGAGCTTTGCCTCGCCATGACCCACGAAGAGATCGTTACCGACATCGCCCGCAAAGAATTGCGCAGTTACAAGCAGCTCCCGCAGATCTGGTACCAGATCCAGACCAAGTTTCGCGACGAGCCTCGCCCCAAGGCGGGCCTCCTGCGCGTTCGTCAGTTCCTCATGAAGGACGCCTACTCATTCGACATCGACGAGGCCGGCCTCGACGTCTCCTATAACAAGCACGACGAGACGTATCGGCGAATCTTTACCCGCTGCGGTCTCGAGTTCGTTGCTGTGGAGGCCGACTCCGGCGCGATGGGCGGCTCGCAGTCGCAGGAGTTCATGGTGTACACCGACGCCGGCGAAGACCTCATCGTCAGTTGCGCCGAGAGCGGTTATGCGGCGAACCTCGAAAAGGCCACGTCGCAGCTTTCGCCAGTTACCGAGATGGAGCCGACAGGCGATGGCATGCCGGAACTCGTCCACACTCCGGGCAAAGCCGCCATCGCAGACGTCGCCGAGTTCTTCAATATCTCTCCCGCGTCCGACATCAAAACCGTCGCCTACATGGGCAAGAAGAAGGATGGAACCGGCAAGAACATCGAGGTTCCGGTCATCGCCTTTCTGCGCGGCGACCACTTCGTCAACGAAACAAAGCTGACGGCTGCCGCCTACGTGTCTGAGCTCCGCACCATGGACGCCGAAGAGCTTGCTTTCTACTTCGAAGGACCAGCCGGGTATCTCGGCCCCATCGGACTGAAAGTGCTACCCGCTGACAAGGGCGATCCGCGTGCCTCGTTCGTCGTGATCGATGAGGGCCTCGAAGACCGGAAGAATATGGTCGGCGGCGCCAACAAGCTGGACTTCCACTTCCGCAACATCGAGCCGGGACGCGACTTCACCTGGACACGCATCGCCGACATTCGCAACGTCAACGAAGGCGATCTGGATGTCACTTGCGGCAAACCGCTCAAAATTGGCAAGGCTGTCGAGATCGGCCACATCTTCAAGCTCGGCTACAAATACTCGAAGTCCATGGGAGCGACCGTGCTCAACCGCGAAGGCAAGGAGGTGACGCCGATCATGGGCAGCTACGGCATCGGGATCGAGCGCATCCTGACTGCAGCCATCGAAACCTCTGCCGCCGCGAACGACGGCAAGAGCTACGCGCTGCACCCGGCCATCGCACCCTTCCAGGTTGTCGTCACCATCACCAACGTCGGCGACGCTGCCCTGGCGGCAGCCGGAGAAAAGGTGGCCGCCGACCTCGAAGCAGCCGGGGTCGACGTCATCCTGGACGACCGCGACGAGCGCGCCGGCGTGAAGTTCAAGGACGCCGACCTGGTTGGCATCCCCTATCGAATCAATATTGGACGAGGAGTAGCTGAAGGCAAGGTTGAAGTAATCGACCGCCTCAAGTTAACGAACCAGGATCATTCTCTCGATGAGGTTGCGCCTTATCTTTCCAGCTTGATCGCCCAAGCTAAACTAGACCGCACTACGAATTAAGCGATACGGCACATTGCCGCATCGAACTCGTCTAACGTTAGAGGAAATGCACCTGCGATCGTCAATCGGGCCTTAACCGCTGCACCTATGCCAGTTAAACTTAAATACGGGAACAAAACGAGCATCGCCGCCAGGTCGAAAGGGCTGCTGCACTCTCGTCTATTCCGTATCACAGTGATCGCGTTCCTCGGCGTTATGGTCGTTGGCGCCATTGTCTTCGGTTACTTCTACTACCATTACCAGCGGGTGGTGGATGATCGCATCGCCTCAGGTCCCATCTTCGCGAGTGTCTCGCAGATTTATGCGGCGTCTCCCCAGGTCCGCGACGGTCAGAAGCTTTCGGCCAACACCATCGCGGCCGAACTGCGCCAGGCAGGCTACAACTCTAATCCGAAGCTCGGCACCTTTCAGCTCAACGGCGACAACATCTTCATCAAGCCCGGCCCGGAGAGCTTCCACAACACCGACGGGGCGACTATCAACACGAGCAACGGCGTCGTCCAAAGTATCACTGCCGAAAACGGAGTCGCCCTCGGCGCCTACGAGCTCGAACCGCAGCTCATCACTGCCCTCTCCGAGGACAAGAACCGCACCAAGCGCCGCCTCGTCTCCTATCAGGAGATTCCTCCGCGCCTGGTGCAGGCTATCGTCGCCATTGAAGACCGTGACTTCTTCAATCACGGCGGCGTGAACTACCTTCGCATCGCCAAATGTGCCGTCGCAGATGTCATTACTCATCACAAGACGTGCGGAGGCTCGACCCTTACACAACAGCTGGCAAAGAACCTCTTTCTCTCTCCAGAAAAACGTATCAAGCGAAAGTTGATTGAGATCCTCATCACCTTTCAGCTCGAGGCCCGGTTCAACAAGCAGCAGATCTTCGAGATGTACGCCAACGAGATGAACCTCGGCCACCGCGGCAGTTACGAGATCAACGGTGTAGGTGAGGCGGCGCAGGCGTTCTTCGGCAAGAATCTGTCGCAGCTCGATCTCGCGCAGTGTGCAACCCTCGCCGGATTGCTCCAGAATCCGAGCTATCGCAACCCCTATCGTCACCCCGAGCGCGCAATGGAACGCCGCAATATCGTCCTGGACTCGATGGTCGAAACCGGCGCCATCACGGCCAGCGAAGCGGCCCGCGCCAAGGCCGAGCGTCTTCTTCTGGCCCCGCCCAACATCGACGCCAGCGAGGCCCCATACTTCGTCGACCTCGTCCACGATCAGCTCGTCCAGCGCATCGGCGATCAGGATCTCTCGCACCAGAGCCTGCGCATCTACACCTCGCTCGACCCCGACCTGCAGCGCGCCGCCTCCGAGGCCGTGGAGATCGGCATGCGCAACGTCGACGAGATCGTGCGCAAGCAGCACAAGACTCCCAAAGGCGAAAAGCCCGGCCCCATCACCTATCCGCAGGTCTCGCTCATCGCCATTAACCCGCACACGGGCCAGGTGCTCGCGCTGCTCGGCGGCCGCAACTACGGCGTCTCGCAGCTCAACCATGCGGTCGCCAAGCGACCCACCGGTTCCATCTTCAAGCCGTTCGTCTACGCCGCCGCTTACAACTCCAGCCTGAATGGCATGTCCCTCGGCGACAGCGGCGTCTTCACCGCACTCACGCAGCTTACCGACGAGCCCACCACCTTCACCTACGACAACGGCCGTCAAACCTACACTCCGAATAACTTCAAGAGCGACTTCCGAGGCGAAGTCACCGCCGCCTACGCTCTGGCGCACTCGCTCAACAACGCAACCATCGAACTTGGCCAGATGGTCGGCTTCGACAACGTTGCTGCGCTCGGCCGCGCGGCCGGCGTCACCTCTGCGCGTGGCACACCATCGGTCTCGATCGGAGCGTACGACGCTACGCCGCTCGACATGGCCGGCGCCTACACCATCTTCGCCAACAATGGCGTTCATCTGAATCCATGGATGCTTGCCTCGGTACGCAACACAAATGGCGACATCGTCTCCGACTTCTCTCCCGAAGCCAAGCAGGTAATGGATCCCCGTGCCGCCTATTTAACCCAGTCGCTGCTCGAAGGCGCCATCAACTACGGCACGCCGGCCAATGCGGTTCGCGGCCATGGCTTCACCGCTCCAGCCGCCGGCAAGACAGGAACCAGCCACGATGCCTGGTTCGCCGGCTACACCTCGAACCTCATCTGCATCGTCTGGGTCGGCAACGACGACTACACCGACATCAAGATCGAAGGCGCCCACGCGGCGGCTCCCATATGGACGGAGTTCATGAAGCGCGCGATCCTGCTTCCCCAGTACTCCGACGTCAAGCCGTTCACCCCGCCCGAGGGCGTCACCACCACGCGCATCGACAAGACCACCAGCCTTCTCGTGGACTCCACCTGCCCGAGCAATAGTTTCTACGCTGCGTTCCTCGATGGCACCGCGCCCGTCAACACCTGCAGCCAGATGGGAGAGAATCCACAAAACTTCATCCAGAAGATCTTCGGCATCGGTGGCAACAAATCTTCGACGCCGGAGACTCCCATCCCACAACCGGCAACCCGCGCGCCCATCGTCCGCCAGGCTCCCAACACTCCGCCGGACGGAAATGCTCCCGACACCACGCAGCAGCCTGAGCAGAAAAAGAAGAGGAACATCTTCCAGAAGCTCTTCGGCGGCGGCAAAGATAAGCAAGACAAACAGGACAAGCAGCAGCAGGACAAGCAGCAGCAGGACAAGCAACAACCTGCCCCGCCAGTCCAGCCCCCGCCGCAGTAGCATTCCGCTGCCGACTCTCCAGGTCGGGTCAAAATATTTCTTTCTATATCTTGACCCAGTCCACGGAACGCGAAGCATCAAGGCATCGTTCAACGCGCAGTCTCGCCCGGTCTGACGATTCGCGCTCTGCCAACCGGTGCCTCACCGTCTCCCACCCATGGCTGGCACTCAGGACACCAATACGTCGACCGGGCCTGCACCCCCTGCTTCCGCATCATCACCATCGCCCCGCAGCGACGGCACTCCTGGCCCTGCCGCCCATACACCCAGAGCCGCTCCTCGCGATCCATCGCATGCGTCGTCCGGCAGTTCCCTGAGTAAGTCACAATTCCATCGCCTTTGCCATCGACCACGTTTGCCTTCATATATCGTTGCGCCACGTCCACCATCAGCTGCATCTCACGCGGCGTAATCGTCCGCATCGCACGAAACGGATTGACCCCGGCAGCAAACGCCACCTCGCTCTTGTAGACATTTCCCAACCCGGCGAGCACACGCTGATTCAGCAGTACCACAGCAATCTCCGCATCGGGATTCTCCCGCCCATAAGCAGCGATGCGAGCGACGCCACCTTCAACCGTGAAGCTCTCCGATAAAATATCCTGTCCCAGCTTCGGCACCTGGCTGCTCCTTTCCAGAGACCGCTCCGTGTAGAACTCCGCCACCGGAATGTTGAAACCCACAGCCTCCCAATCTGCCGTACGAATCACCACTCGCATGTGGCTTCGCCCCATCTGCCAACGTTCGCCGGTGCGATACAGATGCCAACTCCCGCTCATCAACATGTGCGTCACCAGAATCAAATCGCCCGAGAAGAAAATCAGGCACCACTTTCCCCGCGACTCCACCTTTTCCACCACCCGCCCTACCAGCGGCATATCATCATTCACCCGAGCAAGCTTCGCCAGCCCCGTCGCAAACCCGATCACCACCTTGCCACCAATTGCTTTCTGCAGCGCCCTGGCAGCGCGATAGATTGTGTCTCCCTCAGGCATT
>JAOAPF010000023.1 GCA_025462755.1 Edaphobacter sp. | reverse complement strand
GGCCCCGTCTTGACCATTCAACTGACCAGCCCCGTCTGGCCGGACTTACCCACTCCGGCTTTTAGAATCGCACTCGTGTGACTGGCGCCCGAGTCTCTTCCATCATCCGGATCTAGAGATCTCAGCGCTGGAAGAGGTGAGGTGCTCATCCAGTCGCCAGGTCGCTCGCCCGTTTACTTGGTCTTCTGCTATGTCCCGATGTCGGCTCAAATCCTTGTTCGATGAGTGCCTTGCCCTGGAGTCGTCAATTGAGACTCCGGCGTGAATAAAGCAAAAACCGATCTGTGGCCACGGCCACTGCGACCTGACAACCAACTGCCTAGATAGAGCACGAGAAAAGTTCTCTATTCTAGACCAGTGGGTCTGCAATAGTGATATGATCTTTCCATGGCGAGACCCAGGGAGTTCGATCCAAGCGAAGCGTTAGAGAAAGTGACACGCGTCTTCTGGAAACAGGGCTATCAGGCCACGTCGTACCGCGATCTGATGAAGGCCACGCGCCTGAGCAAGCAGAGTCTCTACTGCGCGTTTGGCGACAAGCACGAGCTCTTCCTGAAAGCGTTAAGGCATTATCGCGAGCAAACCGCAGACGCTCTTGAGCGCCTGGACCGCAACCAGAAAACCGCATCCGAACTGCTCCGCGAAATGATGACGTACGCTGCATTGCGAAGTGACTTGATACAGTGTCCACAGGGTTGTCTGGTCGCGAACACCACACTGGAACTAGGAAATGCCGACCCAGACATTCTGCGCGAACTGCTGGCTATGAATGATCTATTGCTGCGAAATTTCTCAGCAGTGTTACTGGAAGGGCAAAAGAAGCATCAGGTCACTGACGCGATATCGAGCAAGACACTCGCGCGCTTTTTGCTCAATACCCTGAATGGAATCAGGATACTGGAAAAGACGGCTCGATCTAAAGATGAAATCCAGTCTGTGATAGACGTGGCGCTGCGGTCTGTCTTGTAGGCGCTTTTGTTGAACAATTAGGGACCGATGGGTCTAAAACAATGAAGGGGAAGGAATGAAAGCGATTCAGTTGCATGGGTTTGAGGGACCTGGGAGCGCGAGGCTCGTGGACATTGACAGGCCCAAGCGGGGAGCCAACGAAATCCTGATTGAGGTCAAAGCGTCCGGGATCAATTATGCCGATGCGCTCCAAACCTATGGCAAATATCCGACCTTCGGGAAGGAAGTCCCGTTTACTCTCGGATTTGAGGCTGCTGGAATCGTCAGAGAGTTGGGTCCGGGCGTCACGAATGTGAAGATCGGCGATCCTGTAGCTGCGGCCGTGTCGAGTGGCGGCTATGCTGAGTATGCCCTTGCTGCAGGTGCTGCCGTTATTCCTCTTCCCTCCGGTCTCAGCTTTGCAGAGGCCGCCGCGCTGCCGATCCAGGGGATGTCGGCATATACCATGCTCAAGTATGCGGTAATGCCTGTTGCGCCCTCTAGTGTTCTGGTGCAGGCCGCGGCGGGGGGCGTAGGGCTGTTCCTGGTTCAACTAGCCCGACATTTCGGCATCGGCAAGGTCATCGCCCTTGCCAGCTCCTCCGAAAAACTTCAGTTGGCCAAAACCCTGGGCGCAGATGAATCCATCAACTACACCGAGGCCGATTGGCCTGATCAGGTGCGCCGAGCGACCGATGGCAGAGGTGTGGATGTTGTACTGCAAATGTCTACCGGTCAAGTTGGCAAAGAGAGTTTCAAGCTGGCAGCCCAAGGCGGCAGGATCGTGATCTTTGGAGCGGAAAACTATCACGACAGCATCAACACGGAACAGGTAAGGCAACTGATCTGGCAGAATCAGACGATCGCGGGGTTCGCCTTTCCTGCGTTGTCTCCCATACAGATTGCCGAGAGTCAGCCCCTCTTCATGGATCTGGTACGCGCTGGTAAGCTGAGAATTCTTGCAGAGCATGTCTTTCCCCTGGCTGACGCGGCAGTGGCGATCGAGATGCTGCTCAGTCGCAAGACGATGGGCAAGGTTGTGCTAAGGCCGTAATGCGAGTGCTTGGCCTGAGCGTACAACCGAATTCCACCTGGCGACACGCTCAGCCTCAGGACATCGCGACCATTGCTGCCTTCCTGGCCTCCGCCGATGCCGGTTGGGTCAATGGCCAATTGATTTATGCCGCCGGGGGCCTGACTCGTTGATCTTTCTTCTGTGTGGGCTGCATGTTTGGCTACTGCGGCCCACATTTATTCCTTGATTGATCGGCGCTCTTTGAGAATGAATCGTGGGCTTCGGCCCAATGACCATTGCGTGGTTCGCCACGAAGCGGGCGAGAGGCCGGATGAAGTAAATCCATTTGAAGGAGCAAGCAAGACGATGAGAGAAGCTGAAGTCCTTATTCCTGCCAGCTTTGGAATATTACCGGCGATCCGGTACGTGGCCGTACTGCGGAACGGAATACTGAACAGTTCCCAAAGGCCGGACCTTCAAGGAGCGTCCGCATCGGAGTCCGATCGATACGAAGAACTTTTCGTAAACCCAACTCTTCTCACACTGGTTCGCCAGCGGGGTAACTTGGATTGCGGAGGAGCGAAATTTGTACTTGTTCGATACGGCAACTTCTACCAATTCGTACACGGAAATGTTGACGGCCATGTCTCGGTTTGCTTTGAGTTGAGCGTTAATCCACTCGAATTTGCTGAACGAATTGAAGATTTATGCGAAATTTAGAGACTTGTTCGACAGCCTTCTTGACGGGGTCTGCGAGCAGGTCGGGCGATTCTTAGCGGTGACGCTCATGCTATGAGTCTTGGCCGGAGCGAATTGTTCGCGAGAAACGCACTTCTCGTCACTTGAGCGCCGCAGGCAGTAAAGGGGAAGGTACAGGAGGGGGAACGTCTCCTGCCGTCCGCAGCGCGGACGTTCTGAAGACACAGCAAAAGGGGCTGCCGGTTAGCAGCCCCTCCTCGTGCGACCGAACTCGAGCGGCTTTCTTGGCTTTGCTCACGGTTTTGGGAGCTTTCTTCAACTTCTCCTTGGCAGCAAACTCCCGTTTGACCTTGAGAGCGATGGCGTCGGTGTCCACCTTGTATGAGGTTGCTGCCTCGCGAAGGTCGATACCGATCGTCATCTCAACCCTGGACCGCCTGCCGGGTACTTCTGCGATGAGGTGGTGCGCTGGCTTTTCATGGGTAACAGTCTCTCCGATCCGAAGAACCTGCTCATCCCATTTTTCGGTACCAATCCGCATATCCCAATCTGGCTTGCTTCCGGGTGGACGACCACTCGAAATGATCTGGTCTCGGGGGCTGTTGCTAGCTCGAAGCCGACAATCCGCGAGTGTTCTTTGGGTCGCCTCACCTCACCAGGTCCGACTCCAAAGTACTCCTTGAATGCCCGACTGAATGTCGGGAGCAATTGGTAGCCGACGCATTCCGAAACCTCGAAGACGCTTGGGCGCCGCTCCACCAAAGCTTCCCGCCCCAACTCCATCCGCCGCTGGGCCAGGTAGCTGATGGGGATACTGGGCGTCCCCGCGCATCGGAACGCTTAGATCCTCTTCGCAGCCTTTGTAAGCCTCTCTCCTAAGGATTCAACTGCACGTCGAAAAGCATCTCTATCGCCACTAACTCGTGCCAGCACAAGGCCGCCCTCCAGAGCGGCAACTGCATCTTCAGCAGCGAGTCGCGCAGTTGCATTATCGAGCCCGCTTTCCCTTCCAAGCTTTTCAAATTGAGAGACCCAGAACTCAAGTGTGAGCCTTGCGTGCTTCTGGATCGCGGGGGGGCTACCGCCAAGCGTGAGGGTGTCAAGCAAGCAGGCTCGTTTTCCATCGCCATAGAACTCACGCAGCCGCCTGGCAACTTTGGCAAGACGGGTCGCGACGGGGCCAGCTTCGTCGATAGGCTTCAGGATGTGATGCGAAAACTGTTGATCCACAGAGCGGAGAGCTGCCTCGGCCATTTCCTCTTTTCCAGCTGGGAACCGCCAGTAAAGACTTGCCTTGATAAGCCCGGTCGCCTTTGAAATCGTCGACAAACTTGTGCCTTCGAAGCCATAAGCCTGAAACGATTCTGTGATCTTTTCAATGAGTTCGTCATTTAGAGCTTGTACTTTGATGTGAAAACCTCCAACCACCGCTTTAATCATCTCAGCAGTTGCTTCGATTCTCCCCAGCTCAACCTGCTCGAACTGAAATTTGCAACCTGCCCAGCGATTCAGGTACTGGCGGAACGAAATAAATGGAAAATGTCTGAATCTAGACCGTTCTGTCTACATCTAGGTCTATCATAGACCTATCGGTCTACAAATTCAACCAGGAGCCGCACACAGATGAAGTCAGCAATCGTTATCCTCTCTGACCCGAAGTCAGGGTCTGAAGAGTCCTTGGGTCGCGTTTTCAATGCACTCGCCGCCGCCTATGATTTCAAACAGCAAGGCGATGAAGTCAGCATTCTGTTTCAAGCAGCAGGCACCCGTTGGCCCGGAGAGTTGGATAAGGCTGACCACCCGGCCCACGCGCTCTACGAAGCAGTCAAGGACAAGGTTGCTGGCGTATCTTGCGGATGCGCGGACGTCTTCGGTGCTCGCGCGGAAGTGGAGAAGAGCGGCTACGACTTGATCACGGAGAACGCCGTCCCAGGAACGAGCGGCCTGCCCAGCCTTCGCCGGCTTACGAGCGAAGGTTATTCCATTCTTACTTTCTAAGTACAACGTGGGTCGCGGCGGTCGCTCAAGGCGGGACCGCCGCCTTCACACTCGAGCTTGGAGAAAGTGGCAATGAGAATCATGCCATTCCTTGCATCCGCCATCCGGTCGCTCCCCAATCACCACAGGCGCTTCGCCGATGAAGACGCCTGCCGCGCCGCGAATGTACGTTAAGCCGATAACGTTCCACCTCGCGTCAGGCGGAACGCTGTTAATTTTCTAAGGAAGGATCGTGAAGTGTTATGAATGGCCCATTTCACGAGGGAGAACTTGAAGTGCAGTCGCTCGCCGGGGAGTCGCAGATGGCCGAACGCAACGGAGTCCTCATCGCCGACCGCATCATCGGCGGTGCGCGTCCCTTCCTGCAACAGCAATCAATGGTCGTATTTGGATCCCGCGACCGGGAAGACAATCTGTGGTGCTCTATTGTCTTCGATAATCCTGGTTTTATGAGGTCCGAGGATGGCTATGCGGTGGATTTCGATCTTTCCCAGGTAGCTGTGCAGAGGAAAGATCCTCTTTGGGCCAACATCGAAGTCAATTCTGCGGCTGGGATGCTTGCGATCGATCTCGCCACCCGACGTAGAATTCGGATCAACGGCTTATTGAGCCGCCCCCGCGAAAACTCGCTTCGCCTCAGCGTGCAGGAGGCCTATCCCAACTGCCCAAAATACATTACCCGTCGCCAGTTGAAGACTGTCAGAACCGAATTGACTGAAAGCCTTCCCGACACCACCGGAGCTACCCTGGGGTCTGATCAGCAAGGCACATTGACCCGAGCCGATGTACTCTTCGTCGCCACGGCTCACCCCACCCGCGGAGCCGACGCCTCCCATCGCGGTGGCGCGCCCGGTTTCATTGAGGTGTTGGATGAGCGCACTCTGCGCATTCCCGATTACTCCGGCAACAGCATGTTCAATACCCTTGGCAACCTCCGCGTGAACGCCGGCGCCGGAATCATCGTCCCCGACTTTGAGCGCAGTCGAACCCTTCAGCTAAGCGGCACAGCCGAGACTCTTTGGAACCAGGACGATCCGGCGGATAGAACCGGAGGCACTCATCGTTTTCTTGCCTTCCGTATCACGCATTGGCTTGAGTTGTCCTTGCCTGCGGGAGTCAAAACTGAATTCCTCGACTACTCACCCTACAATCCAACCAGGACCAGCCGCACTGGACAAAATCAATGACCGCGTCACGACCCGCCGCCTCACTCCCCACACTGGCATCGCTACGTTCTGCAAGGCACCCTACGTCTTCGATCCCGCCGAAATTGACGCGGACATTGCAATTCTCGGGGTACCTTTTGATGGGATGGCTTCGATGCGCCCCGGCTGTCGTCAGGCCCCAAGAGCTCTTCGCGACGCCTCAACCAGATTTGGCTGGTTGGGCGAATCAACCGGGACCAAAGGCTTCTTCGACGTCGAGGCTGGGCACACCTTCCTTGCCGGGAAAAGAATGGTCGATGCTGGCGATGTGGATGTTTCCCTCGATGAAGGCGTGACTCGCGCCCGCATTACCCAGCACGCGAGCAAGATTGTCGAGAGGGGCTCGCTTCTCGCGTCCATCGGTGGCGACCATTCCGTAAGCTTCCCGCTCATCGCCGCCTTTGAAAGGTATGCGCCTCTCACCATCGTGCTGTTTGACGCACACCTCGACTATCGAGACCGGTTCCTGGGTCTGGAACATACGAACAACAGTCCGTTCCGCCGGGCAAGCGAGTTGCCTTTCGTGAATCGAATCGTGACGATTGGTGCCCGTGGAATCAAGAGCACCGACCTCGAATATCGTGAAAGCCTCAGCCGCGGGAATCTAGTCATCACCGCCAATGCGGTCGCCGACCGTAACATCGACTCGATCGCGACTGATATCGGCGAATTGGGAAACTACTATGTGAGCCTTGACATCGATGGTTCCTTCTATCGCCCCAGGAACGGAGAGTCCAGAGGCTGAGGGGTTGACGTTTCGACAGGCTAAAACTCTGAAGCCGCTCCCACGAAAAGGAACCAACGCGCGACTTCCTGGCCGGCGCCGAATTCGGCGAAGGAACCGAAGGCGGTTGTATCAAGGTTCAGGGTGAGTTCTTTGTGGAACCGCTATCCCTGGTAACAGGGAATTTAACAGGGATCTCGCCGATTCCTGTGCTGCCCGAAGAGCGGCAGGACCGCGGCAAGTCGCATGGATTTAGCAGGGTGGCCCTGCTTGTCACACTACTTGGCTGCCATTTAACAGGGAATTCCTTGGGCAGAACAGGGATCATTTCTAAGGAACAAGGATTCCACTTTCGCTGATCGGGCCGCAGCAGCACAGCCGGCCTCTCTTCTCTAGAAAGGCCGTCGAGAGTGGTTTATGGCTGGAGGGCGAGGCACTGGTTGTAGTCAGCCCCGAGTACGGGCGGTTGTCATGTCACTATGCGGGGGGCAGCATGGTTCACCAGCGCCGCGTCAACTTACCACAAGCGCGTTTCGCGGTACTTCGTTCCACTGCCTTGTTTCATGGACCTTTCGCGTAGGATCCGCCGCACCCCTCACGGTCTCATAGCATCCGCCCGGAACTGCGGAATTCTTGTTGTGGCGAGTGCGGCTTTGCGGAGTTACCATACTTCACCACGCCAAATCGCGGTCCAGGGAGGAAGCCTATGTTCAAGCGTTTACTGCTGCTCATCGTCTTGATCGCCACTGCCGGGTATGCAGAAGACGCATGGAGAGGCCATCAACCCACCCTCACTCCGCAGCATAGCGGCACGACCCAGCTGCTGATTGCAGTGAGTCCGGTGAACTCTAGAGTTGTCTGGGCAGCGGGAGCCGGAGGTACATACGTCGTTACGACCGATGGCGGCTCGACCTGGAAATCCGGGGTAGTGCCGGGAGCCGAAAGCCTGCAATTCCGCGATGTGCAAGGCGTGAGCGCCCGGATCGCCTATCTGCTGTCCATCGGGAACAACACCGGAGATTTCCGCATCTACAAGACGGAAGACGGCGGCGCGCACTGGAGTATTCAGTTCAAGAACAAGACGGCGAATGCCTTCTATGACTGCTTCGCTTTCTGGACGCCCGATCGCGGAGTCGCGCACAGCGATTCGGTCAACGGAGTATTTCCCGACATTCGCACCTTCAATGGCGAGACCTGGCATTCGATCGCCGGCAATATGCCACCTGCCTTGCCAGGGGAAGCCTCCTTCTCCTCGAGCGGAACATGCATCACTACGGAAGGATGGCAAAACGCCTGGATTGCGACCGGCGGCTCCAGCGTCGCACGGATCCTTGCGACCCGCGATGGCGGCGACACCTGGGATGCGTATGATACTCCGCTGGTAAGCAACGCCAGCGCGGGCGGCTTCTCGGTGGCATTCCGCGATCCCTGGCATGGCATTGTGGGGGGCGGCGATTTGACCTCGAACAGCTCTGCCCAGGCAGCAACCTCGGATAATGGCGGCCAGACATGGACGCTTACGAACAAGCCTCCAATTGCAGGAGCGATATTCTGCCTTGCCTATGCGCGTGGACTCGAACACCACCACAACCCTTGGAGCGAACGAGACCGCTTTGGCCATGAACACGATCGCACCGTTGTTATCACGACCGAAACTCAGCCGAACTTCAGTTCCGGCGCAGCCGCATGGACTCCCAATGAAGGACAAACCTGGTTCAAACTGCCGAATGTGAGTGGTTACTGGGCGGTCGCTTTTGCGAATCCGGAAGCCGGATGGTTCGTCGGCAACAACGGGAAAATTCTGAAGATCAGCTTCTAGCTGTCCTGAGCCTCTTTCATACAGGACAAAGCGTGAGCGAATCCGGTCTGAGAAGATCGGTCGTCGCAAGCGCGTTTTATGAGGACTAATCCTGATCAGATGGAGGAGTGCCACGATCTCGGGCTCGAGGAGAGCGTTCTTCAACTGCGGCAGATCACCCTCATCATTCACTTGCAGGGGGTGTCCGCCTCACTCAAAGCGGCGCTACAGAGCCAGGCAAGCCATGGTTGCTTCATTTAGCCTCCCTTTTTGAATTCCAAGGCTTAAAGAGTAGAAGTAGAATGCGCCTCATGCGCGGCTGCCCTTTCGGAATACTGTCTCTTTTGAGCCTTCCGGCAGTAGCCTGTCTCGCGCAAGTGACGGCCGTGCGCGCCCAACGCATGCTCGACGTGAAGACGGGACGCTACGTTTCGAACGCAGTCGTGTTGGTTGAAGGGGACAAAATCATCGCATCGGGGAGCGGACTCACGATTCCCGCCAATGCGATCGTTCTCGACCTGGGCGCCACGACAATACTTCCCGGCCTTATCGATGCACACACCCATCTCATGGCGCGTACCCCCTCGCAGGGCTCCCAGAACAAGAACTACATCCTCCAACTCGCGACCGAGTCGGAAGCCTATCGCGCACTGGAGGGGGCGATGGATGCACGGCTTACGTTGCAGGCCGGGTTCACTTCAGTGCGTGACGTTGAGAGCGAGGGCTCAGGATATGCCGACGTTGCGCTGCGGAGTGCCATCGACGGCGGTCTGGTCGAAGGTCCACGCATGGAAGTCGCCACACGAGCGATCGCCGCAACTGGAGGGTATTTCCCCCTCCACCTTTCTGCAGATCTGCTGAACTTTCCTCGGGGCGCGCAGATGATCACCGGAACGGACGAAGCCCGCAAGGCAGTTCGGGAGCAGATCTATTACGGCGCTGACCTGATCAAAGTCTATGCCGACTTTCTCGACGTGGGATCGCCAAACACCGCGAACTACAATCACGAGACACTCACTAGAGACGAAATCCGCACCGTCGTCGAGGAGGCACACAAGGGTGGCCACCGCGTGGCTGCCCATGCCATGACGCGCGAAGGTATACGGAATGCGGTGGAGAGCGGTGTCGACTCCATCGAGCATGGCACCCAAGTGGATCAACCTACGCTGCAAGAAATGGCGGAGAAAGGGACCTATCTTGTCCCAACCTCGGCTGCGATAAGCAGTGGCTATGAACAGGCGAAGACTCCTGAGCAGCGAGCGGAGATGGAGCCGATCATGCAATCGCTCCGGGCGGAAATTACGAATGCCCGTGCTGCCCACGTAAGAATTGCCTCCGGCTTCGATGCTGCAGAGGACGACGAACAGGGTAAAAACGCAAACGAGATCGCTGAGTTGGTGAAGTTAGGGCTTACACCAGCGGAAGCCATCGCCGCGGCCACCACAACGGCGTCCGAGCTGATGGGCTGGCAAACAAAAGTCGGCTCACTGGAGGTCGGCAAGTACGCCGATATCATCGGAGTTGCAGGCGATCCTTTGCAGGATGTATCGGCCCTTCAGCATGTCACGTTCGTGATGAAGGGCGGGCATCAGGTCCACCTCGAACGAACCGACACCCCATGATGCAATGTCCGCGTATGGCGGGGTTTGAGGGCTCGCGATAGCCACTTACGATTCGTATTGGAAAGTCGGCTTCTTGTCACCAATCTTCCGGTGACGAGAGCGAGTTTGAGTCCACGATGGGGTCACTGAGTGGGTCCCATACTGCGGCGGAGCTACTTGGTCTTCTTTCGACGTGTGGTGGATCTCTTTTTTCTGAGCTTTTTCCCCCGTTGTTCCCAGTAGACCCGCTGGCGATGGTGAATTGAACATTCTGGGGAGCAGAATTGCTGACCGGCACGGTCGATGTTGAAGAAGTTCCGGCACTGGGTGTTTGCACAGGCAGTGAAGCTCCTGGGGTAGATAAATTGACGCCGCAAAAT
>JAOAPF010000186.1 GCA_025462755.1 Edaphobacter sp. | reverse complement strand
CGTCGGCGGCGTTGGTGCGGACGGTCCAGCTTTGCGTGACCTGGAACTTGCGCTGGGCCTTTTCGGTGGGAGTGAGCTTGTCGACCTGATACTCCTGCACGGGAGAGACGTTCTGGTTTTCGCTCTCGATAGCGTCGCTGGGAATGCCGGCATTCGTGAGAGCTTTGACGATCTCGTTGGAGAGACGGGAGCCAGCGGCGTAGGCGGTGTCCTTATCGGGGCCGTAGGCGATGAAGCCGACGTGCACGGTGGCGGTGTCGGCCATGACGATGACTTTGTCGGTGGCGGTGATGGCGATGGTGCGGTTTTCCCTGTTGACCTGGATGGTCGGGGCTTGCGCAAAGGCGGGGGCTGAGGTTGCGAGTGCAGCGGCCATCAGGGCGACCACGGGGAGGGGGAGGATTTTCATTGATCTTCTCCTTTAGAGTCGACGAAATCGAGCAGGGCGGCGAGGGTTTGTTTGTGTTTCGGTTTGGCGGCGCGTTTCTGTTTGGGGTCGGGGAGGGTGCGCTCGGGCGGTGGAGTGCCGACGCGCTCGCGGGCGTTTGCCTTGACGGCTTTGACCTTGGAGAAGACTTTCTTCTTCGGCTTGCTCATGGAGTTCCTTTGGGGATTCAGGGCCCCTGCGTGATTATGCATTACCCTTGCCTGCAAGGGGGGATGTCAGGCAGGATTGCAGATGGGAGACGGCCGCCAGTTGGGCCGCCGCCCAGCGAGGTGCGTATGGAAGAGCGGGACTTTTTTGATGAGAAGGCAGAGCAGCGGACGCATGTGATGACATGTCCGCACTGTGGACAGCAGGGCGAGTATCAGATTGACTGGGTGGTGCGGCGGAAGAAGGCGCAGTTGCCGCGAGGGGCCGATGACCGCGACCGCGCGCGTTTTGCCAAGGCGCAGAGCTATATGGTTCGCCGGGACGACCCGATGGGCTGCAAGAACGTACGGTGCAGGAAGCGCTTCGATGTTGTGGGGATTCAGTCGGTAGCGTTTATTTAGTCTTGCTGAACCGGTAGGGGAAGATTTGCTTTGATCCGGTCTTCGCGCTGTGGCGGAAGACTTGTCTCAGAAGTGTGTCAGGTTCCAAAAATGCCGTCGTTTTCCGTCCATCATAAGGCGGCTGTACCAGCCGATCTAGTCTCGAAGAAACCCTCACGGCGTCGGAGCCTGCAGGGCCTGAAGGTTGGAATCCGCCAGCGCCTTGATCGCTGGACGCAGCTTGTAGTTCGGGTTCATATAAATCTCCACGAACTTATGCCCATACGCTCCGTCACTCGATAGGGCAGCCAGGATCGGCCCGTCCGTATTCGCCGGTTCTACGTTGCCCAGTGCCAATGCCACTGCCTGAATGACCAGGTCCGTTGTGGATGTAACGTATCTGCCCTGCGGATCCCTCACCGTTGCGGTGGGTGTTGCGACCTGCACCGTCCGAAGGCTGTCAGTCTTGAACTTCGGCTTCACCGCATCGTACGCGGTGTTGAGATAGACGTTGCCTTGTGAATGGGCGACTACAAGCACCTTTTTCTGCTGTGTATAGGACGTGGTCAAGACGCCGGCGAACTGATCTACTGCCGGTTGAAATTCTTTATTTGAAGAGAGGTTCTTCACGTTACTCGACACACCATTCAGAAAAGTCGTTCTCAGATCGCTCACCAAACCACTGAGCGATGGATTCTCTGCTACGGCAAGGTCGCTGATACCGCCTCCACCGTCGAGCGTGTCCCAGATGAGTTCCCACCGGTCGGTCATTCCCGGTGAGGACTGTACTCTTTGTGCAAACGCGTTTACGACATCCTGCGTCAGTCCATCCGTAGGTGTGTAGAACAGCGTGTAGCTCACGGGCTGGTTATTATATTGCGCGCCATAAATAGCGCTGAGAGCATCCAGGCCATCCTGCGCCCCGATGGGATCGGTGCTAAGCCCGTTGATATAACAGATGACGTACCCCGCCCCTCCTGCGGGGCTTTGCGCCCCAGACGAGAGCGGAGTTAAAGGAAGTAAAACGGCCATCGCAATCGCAGCCAGTCTCTTGAGCATCGTGTCCCTCCTCAATTTCATTTGCAGAGCGTACCGGTTGGCTGCGGATACACGGCGCCGCTTGCATTGTGAGAAAAGTCAAGGAAAGCCATCACCCGCGGCTGCGTGTTCAGCGTGAAAGCTTTGATCTGTCTGGTGTACTTGGTTGAGTCTGCGCTAAGCTGCGAAAACACGCACTCCTGGCCGCGATGAAGTTCTACCGCATTCGAATACGCCGAGTTTTTGTCCGGAGAGCTCAAAATGGCGACCTGCAGGGCCGCGGCAAACTGCGTCAACGCCTTCGCCTGGCCGGCAGTCAAACCAAAGCCGGCTATCACCTGGTCGATATCGTCGCGAACCCCGTTGTTGTTCTTGTCCGGGCCGGCTACATCAGTGGACCGGTCAAGAGTCGCAAGAACAGTTTGAACCTTTGTCGAACTGGCTCCATTCACGGCGCCCACGGCAGCCAGGATAGTGGCGTTCCCTGGAGCCACGCCTGTTGCGAGACCGCTACCATCCACCGTGGCCACAGCCGTATTGGAGGAGCTCCAAGTAAGGCCGGCTGGCGCGGATTTTGTGGATCCGTCTGAGTAGGTCGCTGTGGCGGAGAACTGTTGCTGTTTTCCCATCAGGATTGTGGCCGATCCTGGCGATACCGAGATACTCTTCACGGCCGCCTCTGAACTTCCGGTTCTGCCTGAGCCATTCCCACAACTGGCCACCGCAAAAATCGTCAAGGACAGAACAATTGCAAACCCGAATCGATGCAACATGGGGCCTCATCCGGCCGGAAGGGGAACATCCAACCGCGCGTGGCCAATGAACTGATGCTCATTTGCCTGATGGATACGATGGCTACATCGCGTTCCGAGATGCCATGCGGCCGCTGGCGAAGAAAAGCCGCCTTCGCTGCAGGTTCCTCCATTTACGCGGTTTGATCTCGTGGCCGGGCAACTCGCGAACCACTCGCTCTCCTCCACCGGGCTTGGGAAGTTACCCGTTGTGTTTGAAAATCCCGACTTTGAAAGTGGCGCGCTATCCTTCTTTCGCGGCCGTGGCCGGGTGGGGCCGCTGTGATTTATGATGGTGAGCGAGACGGTGCTGTCGGTTGCCTTACGAACCCGTTTCTTGAACTAACGACACGCGGAGACCAGAAACGCAATGGCGAACACGTTGATTCCCATCGAAGAACGCACCCTGACACCGAACCAGGTGGAACTGCTGGATAAGCGCAGGCGTCGCGGGCAGCTTTTTCTGGTGCTCTGCTTTCAGACCCTGATCATCGGGACCCTGGTGACCCTGTGGAGCGGGCAGGACTGGACGCTGTCGCCGGGATGGACGCACCCAATGGTTTACTGGGATGCAATCATGTTTACGTTGTCGCTCGTATTCGGCGTTGTGGGTGTGCGACTGAAGCGTGGGAGCAACGAGTTCATCAGCTACTAACGACTGAAGCACCGACTGGATGCGGAGGCGAGTGGCGCGAAGATGCTCCAAGCTAACCCAGCGGTGCGACCGGTTGCGGTCCGTGGCTGGACTCGACTGTGACCGTCCGGGCGCTATGTGTTGTAAAAGACTTAGCTTGGGCGTCGGGGATAGCTATACTGATTGTTCTTGCAAATCTGATGCGCTTTCCGAGCCTTCGCATCTATTCTGTTAAGAGATGAAGCAGATGGTTACGACGATGTTCTTGTCCTCATTGAGGATCGACGACGGAAATACGGCGGTGCTGGAGCCGGAGTCACAGGTTCTGCAGGCGCCGGGCAGGCTGCGGGATAAGTTTGGCCGGGCGATTACGGATCTGCGCGTCTCGGTGACCGACCGTTGCAACTACAAATGTGTGTATTGCCGGACCGGCAATGAAGGCGCGCAATATACCGAGCTGCCCATCGAGGACTATCTGCGGATGGTGCGGCTATTCGTCTCGCTTGGCGTGGAGAAGGTCAGACTGACCGGCGGGGAGCCGTTGCTGCGGTCGGGCTTGGTGGAGATGGTGCGCGAACTGGCAGTGATGCGCACGGCCTATCTTCCGGACGGGACCTTCGTCGGCGACTCGCGGTGGAAGGGTTTGCCTCTTGATATTGCGTTGACCACAAATGGGCATCTGCTGGACGGAATGGCGCAGCCGCTGAAGGATGCTGGGTTGAACCGCGTGACCGTCAGCATGGACGCGGTAGATGCAGAGACCTTCACGTCGATTACGCGGGTTCCGAGGAGCTTTGACAAAGTATTGGCGGGGGTACGCAAGGCGCAGGATGTGGGGCTCGGGCCGGTGAAGGTGAACTGTGTCCTGCTGCGCGGATTCAACGATACGCAGATCGAACAATTCGCGGAGTTCTCGCGGCGCGAAGGCGTCATCGTCCGCTTTATCGAATGGATGCCGCTTGAAGAAGACCGCACGTGGAAGCGGGAGACCGTGATTTCGATGGATGAGATCGTCGAGCGGTTGAATGCATATCGTCCGCTGGTGGAACTGGCTCCGCATGCAGCCAGCGAGACGGCGAAGCGGTTTACCTTTGACGATGGAGTGGGAGAGATCGGAATAATCGCACCGGTATCGCGCCCTTTCTGCGGACACTGCAGCAGGGTGCGGCTGACCTCGGATGGGAAGATACGGACTTGTCTGTTTTCGCAAAGCGACCATGATCTGTATGGCCAGATGGTACGAGGTGGAACGGATGGGGAGCTCGCGGCGTATATACGAAGAATCGTGATGCACAAAGAGGCGCGGCATCACATCGGCGAACCGGGTTTTGAGAAGCCATCGCGGAATATGGTGCACATCGGTGGCTAAGGTGCGCGTTGTAATTGCTGTCGCAATCGTCTTTTGAAATCCTTTTTGAATTTGAAAGTCCTTTGCTGTCTGATATGTTGCCCGTATGAGGAAAGCGATTGAAAGATAGACGAGCGTTCGAGGTGATCGAAAGCCGCCAGATGGATCACCTTCGGGTGTTCCACGACGTAGCTCGCGCGCTGACCTCAAGCCTGGAATTAGAAGAGATTCTGGGCGCCATTATGGATAAGATGGCGCAGTTCTTCGGTCCTGAACGCTGGTCGATGCTGATGGTCGACGACAAGTCCGGCGAACTGTACTACGCGATTGCGGTGGGCGAGAATACCGAAAGTCTGAAGGGGCTGCGGGTTGCCTTGGGCGAGGGAGTCGCAGGATGGGTGGCCTCGACCGGCAATCCGCTGGTGGTGCCGGATGTGGCGCTCGATCCGCACTGGTCGGCCTTTGCGAACAAACACCCTGACCTCAAAATTAAATCGATTGCGTGCGTGCCGGTGCGATCCGGGAACAAGACCCTTGGCGTGATCCAGTTGCTGAACAGCAAGCTGGACCTGTTATCGGAGTACTCGATCTCTTTCCTGCGGATTCTCTGCGACTACGCGGCGATCGCGATTCAGAATGCGCGGTCGATGACTCTGATTCAGGAGCTGACGATTACGGATGACGTCACGGGACTGTTCAACGCCCGCCATCTGTACACCATGCTCGACGAGCAGGTGGCGCTCGGGCAGGTATTCAGTTTGATGTTCGTCGATCTTGACAGGTTCAAGTCGGTAAACGATACCCACGGCCACCTGATCGGGAGCCGACTGCTGGCTGAGATCGGCGGCCTGCTGAAGCGGTGCCTGGGGCCGAATAACGCGGCGTTCCGGTATGGCGGCGACGAGTTTGTGGCGCTTCTGCCCGGGATGGGCAAGTCAGCCGCAAGCGGAACGACGATGGCACTGCGCGAGGACCTGCGATCGGCGCGTTTTCTGGAGGGAGCAGGACTATCGCTCAGCGTGTCGGGGAGCTTTGGGCTGGCGACGTATCCGGAGGACGGGAATACGGTGCCGACAATTCTGCGCGCTGCGGACACGATGATGTATGAGGCGAAGATTACCCGGGACAGCGTCGCCGTCTCGGGCAGGGGGACGGTTTCAATGTCGGCGAAGAATGCCTCCGACAGCGGATCCCGCCAGGCGATTGCCGGGTTGTTTCTCGAACGCGATTCGTTGCCGCGCCGCTGAGCAGGGTGGGAAAGAGGTCGGTTTAGGCGTGGAGATATTCGCTCGGTGCTAATTGCGCCATTGCGTCAGCGTCACATTGACCACACGGAATTCGGAATCCTGGGCCAATTTCACTGAGCGTGAAATTCGGGTATCAGCCTTCCACTCGGCATGATTTGCCAGAAACCACCGCTCCAACTCAAGCGAGTTATACCGCTTTCCCTCCAATGGCTTCCATGAATCCAATAGCGCCTTGCCGGCACCTGGATGAGGCTCTACTCCTTCCAAAGACAACTTGCCGAAGTTGTACGCCTGTCCCGCATCCAAATCGAGGACCAGATCGATGGTGCGGCGCGACTCATCAATCGATGGCACCGGATTCGCAACGCAGTTGACATATCCCCGTGTCGCGTAGAGTTTTCTCAAATCGTCCAGGCCCAGGCTAAATTTGGTTGGATTAAAGAGATCACCCCTTCGCAGCAAGAAGACATTCCTTAGCTGGGCGGATGGGAAAATGGTCGCCCTCTGGAAGCGAATCTCACCGAGACGGTAGGGGGCTCCCGGCTGCACCTTGACGGTAACGCTGGCGATCCGTCTCCCCTCTGTTCGAAAGGAAAACTTCGGCTCATCGACCACCACCTTGAAATACCCCACGTCTCTCAACGCCTGTCGGATGCGCTCGCCGATTTCGCCTTCAGGGTAAGTCTTCTGCTGGAATAAGCGAATGAGCCGCACGCGATCTGCATCAGGCAAACTGTTCGACTCAATCACCAACTGGCTAATCCGGACATTGTCCGCCGCTTCAGCAAAGTGCAGTTGCGGCTGCCCAAGCCCTGCACTGCCGAGGAACGAGACTATGAGAACTCTGGCAAAAATGTGCATGGCACGTGTCGGCCGATAATCGGAACGCTTGACGAGTGTCAAATGTCCTGACCATAAGACGAGTCAAAAGGGAGCGCCTCACTTGTTTCCATTTATTTTTGTCATCTTTGGCCCAAAAATCGCCTGTCAAGCCC
>JAOAPF010000173.1 GCA_025462755.1 Edaphobacter sp. | reverse complement strand
AAAAACTTAACAACCATAACCGCGCCATGCGGGGAGAAAAACTCACCTCTCAACTGGTTCCCTTTTCCTCCGCCACACTGGTATATTTTCCCGCCGCCCTTGACACCTGCTTATGCGCTAACCTCCGCCTCGAGATATTATGATCCATTCGCGTATGTATGCGGGGCAATTCCTCAGAGTTATGCTGTCCGTTTCGCAGCGTTCGAGAAAGCTGATCGCATCGCGAGCAGATCCTACTGTCGATACCTGCAATGCCTATCTAAGTAGTGAAGTCCTCAGCGGTCTTCCAACTTGCCGCGTCATTCACAGACCGTTCGTCGAACGAATCCTGTTAGACGTCTTTTACTTCGTAGATCATGCTACGGACTCCCGGACTCAATCGGGCAAGATGATCAACGAGATCCTAGGCAGTTGCCTGTCCTTCGGGTGATTGGAGCGCCCGTTGCAGCGCGGCCGGATCATCCCAGTCTAATTCGGCTACAAGATAATAAGGCTCGCCTCCGGGTACCGGCAATACGTTTCGACTGATGGTATACCGCTGGAGTCCAGGCAACTTCTTCGCCAAGGGTATATGTGTCTCCTGGTAGTGATGTTCGAAGGTATGAACATCGTCCGGCTTGTTATACAGCATGAGAAATCGGGTCATGGAACCTCGTATGAAGAATAGTTTGTATCGCTACTGTCGATCAATAAGGCGCGGTCTGTTCAGCGGATCCGAGCCAGCTTCGTCGTTCTCTTTGGACGAGGCTGCCTGGGAAGACTGACGCTATGAGCATTCGCGAGACTCTAGCGCCTAGTCGATAAGGCCCTCCTCTCGATACTCTTGGCGAAGTTGGGTGTTTCCTCCGCGTTGTGAGCGTCGAGAGCCCGCTGCACCGCGTCCCTTAGCTGCTCAGGAGGCGCGCCGCTTTTTGTGACGAATGCGAGGTAGTCATTAGTCTCGAACACAGAGATAGTGTCTGTGAATTCACACGTACTCCCAGACAGTGGTTTCACAATCAAGTCCCAGGTGAGTTGCATTTTGACGCGCTCTTGCTGAGCGAACATGTCAGACAATGAAACCAGCAGGCAATGGTGCTTCTCGGCGATGTCCTCTGTCCAGTGCTGCACCATCAATCCGGGGCCGACCATCTCTACATTGATCGAAACGCGTTTACCAGCGGGCGTCCGGCTTGCTCCACCGGCAATATGTGCGACGGAGCACTGCTGGTATTCCTGGTCGGTCAGAGCGAACAGCCATTCCGGAATATCGATCTTGTCGACCGGAGCGTGAATAACAGCCTTGCAGTTGCTGCGCATGAGTAGCCGAGCGGTTTCGTCGAGGCCAGTGTGTGATTTCAGATTAGTCATCGTATTTCCTTTGTGAGTTATTCGTGTTCAGTTCGTTGTGATTGAGTTCCCGTTCCGTGCCCTCTGCGATTTGGGCAACTTAGTCGGCGGGATAGTCACACGCTTCTGTGATGGCAATAGGAATGCCGATCGTAAGGTGCTGAAAATGCGGGGATTGAAGGACATGCAAATTGGTCGAAGCTGGCCAATTGGCCAAACTTTGTACAATCCGGGGAAGGTGTCGAGAGTCAAGTACGTACGAAAGGTCTAGCTGTTCTTCAACGGATCGGTAGTTTTGAAGCGATTCTTGTTGATCTTTAGCGACCTGATCTTGTGCTCCAGAGTGGATCGTGGCACACCGAGTTTGGCGGCCGCGCCCGACGGGCCGTAGACCCGTCCTCCGCTTTCGCTTAATGCAGCCTCAATGATTGCCTTCTCTTGAGATTGGAGCTCCTTAAAGAGGCCGAATTCCCGGTTCGGCTCGGTCGCGGGAGGTTGTCGAGAAAGCCAACTCGCGTCGACCGAGAAAGTCTCTGTTTCACAAACAATGACCGATCGCTCAATCACGTTTTGCAATTCGCGAATATTACCCGGCCAGGAGTACGACTGAAGCAACTCGAGGCTCTTCTTGTTCGCCGCCTGAAAGCTCCTTCCTGCCTTCCTTGCGTAACGATCAATGAAATATTCGACCAACACGGGGATGTCTTCTCTTCGTTCCCGCAGAGGAGGCATTTCGATCGGAAAAACGTTGAGCCGGTAAAACAGGTCGCTCCGGAACATGCCTACGGCGATGGCAGCCTCCAAATCGCGGTTCGTAGCAGCGATTACCCGAACATCCGTTTCGAGAGATCCGGTTCCCCCAACGCGCTCAAATTCGTGCTCCTGTAGAACACGCAACAGAGCGATCTGGGTTTCGGCAGGCAGCTCTCCAACCTCATCCAGGAAGATCGTGCCTCCTTCCGCCAGCTCAAAACGCCCTAAGCGCCGCTGGGTTGCCCCTGTAAAGGCGCCTCTCTCATGGCCGAACAATTCTGACGCAATCAAATCGCGCGGAATTGCTGCGCAGTTCACGCTCACAAATGCGCGCGAGGAGCGCCGGGAGCGCTTGTGAATCGCGCGGGCAACGAGTTCCTTGCCCGTGCCGGTCTCGCCGGTGATCAGAACGCCGGAGTCCGTGGGCGCGACCTTAGAAATGCGGGAAAGCACCGTTTGGAGGGGCAGCGAAGTGCCGACGATCTCCTCGAACATCGATGCCTTATCGATTTCTTCGCGTAACGCAACGTTCTCGTTCTGGAGTCGCTGCTCAGCCTGCTTGCGATCCTCGATATCGGTCGCCGCGCCGTACCACCGTGTGATGCGTCCTTGTTCATCCCGCACCGGTTTAAAGCGGAACAGATACCAGCGATACTGCCCGTCTCTTCTCCTTAGGCGCACTTCCAGCTCGTACGGAGACCCGCTGAGGATCCTGCCTGGAGCTTCGCTCGTCACGCGTTCCGCATCCTCTGGATGAAGCAGCGTATTCAAATCTGCGCTTCGCCACTCCTCAAGAGTAAGACCGTGATAATCGAGCGCGGCCTGGTTGTTATAGAGAGGACCTCCATCGGGCCCAAATTCGGCGATGATCTGAGGCGAGAGGTCAAGGAGCTGTCGCAGCTCCCGTTCGCTTTGCCGGATCTTCTCTTCCGCCTGCTTTGCGGCGGTGACGTCCATCGACGTCCCGACAAATTCTATGAGGCATCCCGGCTCGTTCAGGACAGGATGACCGATCACGTGGAGGTGCTTGATGGCTCCGTCGGGAAGAACAATACGGTAGTCAGCTTGATAACCGGCTTTGTCAATTTCGCTTCTTTCAAATAGTTCCCGAATGCGCTGCCGGTCCTCAGGATGAATCCTGTTAAACCAAAAATCAGCCTTCGAGGTATCGTCATCAGGGCCCACGCCGAATATTCGACAGGTTTCCGGCGAGACCACGACTGCCCCCGATGCAACGTCGTGTCGCCAGCTGCCCGTTTGGCTTAGCCTCTGCGCCTCAAGCAAAGATTCTTCACTGCGGCGGAGCTCCTTCTCCGCGCGCTTGCGCTCGGTGATATCCGTAACCGCTCCCACGAACCCCACGCAGCCCGATTCTTCTCCTGAGGGACTGCCCACAATCCGCAGATATTTGACAGATCCATCAGGCATCAGCAGCCGACATTCAAAATCGAACTCCGTCCTTGCGCGTGAAACGCGTTCGATGAGTTGCTCCATACTCGATCTGTCTTCGGGGTGAGTTCGTTGCAGTACCAAGTCGACTGTAACCTTGGTTGTCTGTTCGTATTCAAATATTCGAAACGTTTCGGGAGACCAGTAGATCCCTCCGCTGCAACCCTCCCAGCCGAAACTGCCTGTGTGGCTCAATTTCTGCGCTTCGGACAAGTAAGCTTCACTCCTCCGTAG
>JAOAPF010000162.1 GCA_025462755.1 Edaphobacter sp. | reverse complement strand
ATGAACCCCGCGCCCGACGCCGACCTCCACTCCGTAGGCAAGGAAAGCTTCGACTGGATCGTGAACGCCGTAGCGAATCTCGCCGTCAAGAAAGCCCAGACCCCGGCCAAGCCTGAACTCCGCTGGGCCGCGTTTCTCGATTCGGACAAGAAATCCGCAGCAAAGAAACCAGCAGCTAAGAAGTCCGCCACGAAAACAACGACAAAAAAGTCCACGAAATAGTGCAAACGAACAACCGGGGATCGCAGTGAATTGATCCCCGGTTCCGAAACACTCGTCATTGAATTAGCCATCGAAAGCTGGTAGCCGAGACACACACCCTCCTTTATCTGTCCAACCCTTTTTTATCCGTGTTAAGGTTTTGTATTCGCTAACGAGGCCACAGACATGCGCCCCACCTTCACACTAGGCATCGAAGAGGAATACCAGACCATCGACCCCGAGACCCGCGACCTCCGCTCGCACATCGCGACCGAGATGCTCGCCAAAGGCAAGCTCCGCCTCGAAGAGCGCGTCAAAGCCGAGATGCACCAGTCCGTCATCGAAGTCGGCACACGCGTCTGCAGCAACATCCAGGTCGCCCAGGAAGACCTCTTCGACCTCCGCCGCAACATGATCGCCCTCGCCGAAGAGCACGGCCTGGTCCTCGTCGCCGGAGCCACCCACCCCTTCGCCGACTGGCGCGTCCAGGAGATCTACCCCGATCCCCGCTACGCCCAGGTAGTCGAAGACCTCCAACTCGTCGCCCGCGCCAACCTCATCTTCGGGCTTCATGTTCATGTAGGCATCGAAGACCGCGAAGCCGCCATCCGCATCATGAACTCCCTCCGCTACTTCCTCCCGCACATCCTCGCGCTCTCCACCAACTCCCCCTTCTGGCTCGGCATGGAGACCGGCTACAAAAGCTACCGCGCCAAAGTCTTCGAAAACTTTCCCCGCACCAACCTACCCGACAGCTTCGCCAGCTACTCCGAGTTCGAAAACTACGTCAACCTCCTCATCAAGACCAACTCCATCGACAACGCCAAAAAAATCTGGTGGGACGTACGCCCTCATCCCTTCTTCGACACCGTCGAGGTCCGCATCTGCGACATCCCCCTCCGCGCCCACGAGACCATCGCTATCGCCGCGCTCATCCAGGCCACAGCCTGCAAGCTCTGGCGTCTCCACTCCCGCAACATCGACTTCCGCCAATACTCCCGCGCCCTATTAATGGAGAACAAGTTCCGCGCCGTCCGCTACGGCCTCGACGGCAAGATGATCGACTTCGGCAAGCAGATCGAGGTCCCCGCCCGCGAACTAATCCTCGAATACCTCGCCTTCGTTGACGACGTCCTCGACGAACTAGGCAGCCGCAAAGAAATCGCCTACATCCACACCATGCTCCATCAAGGCTCCGGCGCTGACCGCCAGCTAAAAGTCTTTCGCGAAACCCACGACCTAAAAGCCGTAGTCGACTACATGGCCGCCGAAACCAAAGCCGGCCTCTGACTTTCCTCTAGCTTTTCTGGTTGGTCATCCCCGAAGGGGATCTGCTTCTGCGATCAGCGTCGCTTTGCTGTTGCTGTTTGTTTCTGCTGTGATCCTGAGCGAAGCGAAGGACTCCGAGACTCTTCTCCCGATCCACGCCTCCCGAACCCTTCAGCCCAAACCTTCAGCCATCACTTCCATCGGTAACAAAACATCACAATTCTGTGAAATTCCCACGAAACCTATATCCTAGACAGGAAGCTTCACCCGAAAGACGGACCCCATGGTTGATCAGGCAATACCAGTAGCACCAGACCTCCGCACCACCGCCTTCCCCGCCGAGTTCACCCCCGGCGCACGCAACGCCGTCACCACCTGCCTGCGCATCCAGCCAAACGAAAAGGTCACCCTCATCACCGACGAGCGCTGCCTCACCATCGCTGCCTCCATCGCCGCAGAACTCGATCGCATCGGTTGCACCTGGAATGCCTCCGTCCTCGAATCCCTCGCTCCGCGCCCCCTCACCGAAATGCCCCTGACAGTCCTCAACGACATGGAGACCTCGCAGGTCAGCATCTTCGCCGTCTCGGTCCAGCCCAACGAACTCCACAGCCGCATGCAGATGACCGACGTCGTCAACCGCCGCCGCATGCGTCACGCCCACATGGTCAATATCACGCCCGAGATCATGACCCAGGGCATGCGCGCCGACTTCCTCGCCATCGACCGCCTCTCGCAGGCCGTCCTCGACAAAGTCCGCGCCGCCACCTACGTCCGCGCCACCACACCCGCCGGCACCGACATCCACACCCAGCTCAACCCCGAATACCGCTGGTTCAAAACCTCCGGCATCATCAGCACCGAAAAGTGGGGCAACCTCCCCGGCGGCGAGTGCTTCACCGCGCCAGGTGAGGTCAACGGCGTCTTCGTCGTCGACGGCGTTGTCGGCGACTTCCTCTGCGCTCGCTACGGCATCCTCCGCGCCCATCCCCTCACCATCAATATCGAAAGCAACCGCATCACCCGCGTCACCAGCGAAAACAAAGCCCTCGAGCGAGACTTCTGGGCCTACACCCACACCGACGAAAACTCCGATCGCGTCGGCGAGTTCGCCATCGGCACCAACATCGGCGTAGAGCGCGTCATCGGCAACATCCTGCAAGACGAAAAATTCCCGGGCATCCACATAGCCTTCGGCGACCCCTACGGCGCACACACCGGAGCCCCCTGGAAATCCTCCACCCACATCGACGTAGTGGGCCTCGAATTCAGCATCTGGCTAGGCGACGCCGCCGGCGAAGAACAAATAATGCGCGACGGCCAATTCCTCCTCGACGCTTAAAACGGATCTCCTCTAACAGTTGTCATTCTGACCCCTGAGCTAGTCGGCGGGGAAGAACCCCCGCATGGGCCTTTGCTCTTGCCGTTGCTTGTTCCTCACTTTTGCTTTGCTCTCCTGTCGTCATTCCGCAGCCCAGCGGAGGAATCTGCTTCTGCCTTTCCGTCTTTGTTTTTGCCGTCATCCTGAGCGAAGCGAAGGATCCCGACACGGACAGAACAGCCCAGCCCTTTTCAACCTTTTCTGCCACAAAGTTCCAACAGTTCATGCCGCGCCTCAAATCATTTTCACGCATCGTTGTAGCCTCACCCCCCGCCCTAGCGTCCAATGCAACTATGGACAAGAAACAACTCGGCAACTCAGACTTACACCTCTCTCCCATTGGTTTCGGAGCATGGGCCATCGGCGGAGGCGACTGGGCCTTCGCATGGGGCCCGCAGGACGACAACGACTCCATCGCAGCAATCCACAAAGCCCTCGAACTCGGCGTCAACTGGATCGACACCGCAGCCGTCTACGGCCTCGGCCACTCCGAAGAGGTCGTAGCCCGCGCACTAAAAACCGCCTCGCACAAACCCTACATCTTCACCAAGTCCACCATGATCTGGGACGAAAAAGTTGAAGTCACCAACTCCCAAAAGCAAATCCGCCGCGAGTGCGAAGACAGTCTCCGACGCCTGCAAGTCGAAGCCATAGACCTCTATCAGGTCCACTGGCCCAAGCCCGACGAAGACATCGAAGAGGGATGGTCTGTCATGGCCGACCTCCAGCGCGAAGGAAAAGTCCGCTGGATCGGCGTCTCGAACTTCTCCGTCGCCCAGATGGAGCGCGTCATGAAGATCGCTCCCATCACCTCGCAGCAGCCCCCCTACTCCATGCTCAACCGCACCTACGAAGCTGAAAATCTCCCCTTCTGTAAGCAGCACAACATCGGCCTCCTCAACTACGCGCCCATGCACTCCGGCCTGCTCACCGGAGCCATGAGCAAAGAGCGAGTCGCAAACTTCCCCGCGAACGACTTCCGCCGCAACGCGAAGAACTACCAGGAGCCCCTCCTCTCCCGCAACCTCGCCGTCGCCGACAAGCTCAAAGAAATCGCCGCCCGCCACAGCGTCACCGCCGGCGTCATCGCCATCGCGTGGACGCTCCACAACCCAGCCATCACTGCAGCCATCGTAGGCGGCCGCAACGCCAAACAGGTCGAAGGCGTCATCCCCGCCGCAACCTTCCGCCTCACCGAACCCGAATACGCGGAGATCAACAAATTCCTCGCCGCACATCCAGCACCCTGACTGAGTTGGCATTCGACATTCCCGCCGCGTCTATTCGGCAAAAGCAAAGATGCGTCATCTCGACCGAAGCAGCGCACAGCACCATCGTGCGCTGCGCAGCGGAGAAACCCCCGAATTCGTCTTTGCTTTTGCATCTGCTTTTCTACAATCGAGACCGCAGCAGCTACACTAACTGCCATGCTGCAGCCCTACCGCGACCAATTCAACTCGCGCTTCACCCCAAAGAAGTACAGCGACCTCATCGCGCATCTCAATCAACTCACCCGCACCAAAATTGAATTCCGCGTAGCTGAAACCCCCTGCTTCTTCCCGCAAGCCCTCCTCAATGAATTAGCTGACACCGGTGCAATCCTAACCCACCAGCTCCTCGACAACCCCGCCTACCTCCAGGCCTCCAACCAAACCATCCCCGACCAATACCGAGTCCCCAACGAAAACCCCATCCCGAACTTCATGACCGTCGACTTTGGCCTGGTCCGCAACCCCGACGGCACCCTCACTCCAAAACTCGTCGAACTCCAGGCCTTTCCCTCCATCTTCGGCTATCAGGAACTCCTCGCCCATCAATACATCGACACTTTCAATCTCGACCCCAACC
>JAOAPF010000146.1 GCA_025462755.1 Edaphobacter sp. | reverse complement strand
GAGGTCGCGGGCGATGGGGAGGGTGACGGTGGTGTCGTCTTTTTTGAGGTGGCCGTGGAGGAGAGCGATGTAGGTCTTCGTGACCTGGCGTTGGGAGAACATCTCGCCAAGCTTGCGATGGGTGCTGTCGTCTTTGGCCACGAGGATGAGGCCGCTGGTCTGCTTGTCGAGGCGATGGACGATGCCGGGGCGGAGGTCGCCGCCGGTAGTGGAGAGATTGTTGAAGTGGAAGAGAAGGGCGTTGACGAGGGTGCCGCGGTTGCGGAAGTCGTCTGTGCTGCCGGCTCCGGCGTGGACCATCATACCGGCGGGCTTGTTGATGACGGCGAGGTGCTTGTCTTCGTGGAGGATTTCGAGGGGGATGTCTTCGGGGACGGCGTGGAGCGGGGCGGGTTGCGGGGTGCCTTCGATCTCGATGGATTCGCCGCCGTGGAGTTTTTGTTTGGGCTTGGCGGGGTGGCCGTCGACGCGGACCTGACCGGCCTCGATGAGGAGTTGGACGCGGGCTCGGGAGATGTCGGGAAGCGCCTGGGCTAGATATTGGTCGAGGCGGAGGTTCGCGGCGGCGGGGTCGGCAAGGAAGGTGCGGATGCTGGTGGCGTTGATGGCGTCGGTGTCTTCTTCGAGGTCGTCGAAGTCGATGACGGGGACTGGGGGTGGGGTGGGTTCTTCGACGCCTCGGGTGGCGCGGTACTCGGGCTTTACGGTGCGGCGGCGCTGGCCCTTGGGGAGCATGTTCTTAGACGGCATGGGTGACCAGCTTTCGAGGTTGCAAGAGGAGGATGAGGCCGGCCAGGGCGATCATGCCGAGGGCGATCCACTGGATGGGATCGAGGAGGCTTGAGTCGGGGAAGGGCTGGCGGACGAAAGTGAGGAGGAATTGCGCTGTGCCTGAGAGAGCCAGGGCGAGGGCGACGGTGTCGCCGGGGTGGCGACGGTGGGGGAGTCGGCGGAGGAGAAAGAGCGTGAGGAGGGCCGCTGCGATTGCGGCGTAGAGCGCGACGGGGTGAAGGCGGGTCGCGCTGGGTGGGATTGCTATGCCCCAGGACAGGGTGGTGGGGAGGCCGGCGTCGGTGCCTTCGGCGAAGTGGGCCAGGGCGAGGAAGGCCCAGATGAGGGTGGCGCAGGGGGCCCAGGCGTCGAGGGTATCGAGGAGCGGGAGATGGCGGAGGCGGAGGTAGATTGTTGTCGCGAGGATGGTGAGGAGGATGCCGGTGGCGCTGAGGGAGGGCACCATCAGCAGGAGGATCGGGTAGGCGAGGAAGTCGTGGAGGTTGGCGGCGATCAGCAGGAGGCGGGAGAGGGCGAAGGCGGAGAGGAGGGTGAAGAGGCCGGCGTTCCAGAGCTTGTCGGAGTCGATGCCGATGATGGCGGCGGTGCGGAGGCTGAGCGTGAGGGCGGCCATGAGTCCTACGGCAGCAAGGACGCCGAAGGTTGGAAGCAGGAGATGGCCGGAGTGGAGGAGGTAGGGGCGCATGGACGAGCTATGAACTCTGGGCTTTGCGCTCTGAGCGATGAGTGCCTGTCGAGAGGACGAGGGTTTTTGGCAGGGACGTGATAGGCCGAAAGGAAAGACAACAGCAGATCCCTGCGGGATGACAGACAAAAATACGGCGATTACGAACAAAATGCGGGATGACAAACAGAACGAGGGACGACAAACAAATGAGGGACGACAAACCAAAAGGCGACGGCGAGCGCAGGAAGACCGCTGGCGTTAGAAAAAGAAGACCGACCCACGGGGCCGTACATCGAAGCGCTGGTGAACCCGTCCTAAGACGGCGGGACCTAACCGTGGCTCTTTAGGCGTTCCTGACTGGAGGACTGCACACCGAACCATGTCTACGAGTCGGGCCCCTGTTCAATGAATGTTGGTTCAACCAGCGTTGTTCTAGTACCTGCTTAGCAGGCCGGCTTTCTTAACTTGGATGCTAAACGTGCCAGTTCTGCTTTGCAAGTTGAGGGCGGGAATGGCTTAGGCCGGCTGCACGACATATAGGGCGGAGATTGCTCTGCGGCTATGGTTTTTCGGGCCAGTCCTTGTCGGGACTGCTGGGCGAGGGTTGGTTGGGGCTTAGATTCTCCGGGGTGATGTCGGCGAAGATGAAGTTTTCGGGAGGGATGGGGCTTCCCGAGAGACGGCGCAGGAGGGCGAGTTGGCCGGCGTGAGTCATTGCGTCGGAGAAGGGGCCTTGCAGTAGGATCTCGGGCGTGATGCCGTGGAGTTCTGTGCCGAGATCGATGTGGCGGGCTACGTCGGTGAGGACTTCGTGGAAGTGCGCGATGGCGGCGGAGAAATCTGGAAGGATCGGGGGCTGGTAGGTGCCGCCGAGGAAGTATGTGCGGGAGTAGCCGAGGACGCTGTCCATGTGGCGGATGAGTTCGTGCGGAGTGCGGACCTGCGGGGAGGCGCGGTAGTCGGCGAATTCGGGCGGGGCGCCGCGGAGGGCTTTTTGCGTCCTGTAGGCGAGCGCTGCGAGGAAGTGCTTGAGAAGGATTCGCTTTTCGTCCATCGCTGCATTCCTTTCGCCGGAAAGGCTAGTTGCCGACGTGGTTCAAGGGTGAAGGCGTGGAAGTTTTGGCTCGGGCTATGAGTTTTTTGAGTTTGCCTTCGACGTCGGAGCCGGAGCCCATCATCTCGGCGGTTAGGACACCGTCGGAGTCGATGGTGAAGTAGTGGGGGATGGAGTTGATCTGGAAGAGATTGCTGAGGTGGTGGTCGGCGTCGCGGTATTGAGTCCAAGTCATCTCGTTCTTGTCGATGAAGTTTTTCCATTTGGTTTCGTCGTTGTCCCAGCTGACGCTGATGATGACCAGAGGCTGGCCGGCGAACTCTTTGGCAATCTTCTTCATGTGGGGGAGCTCTTCGTTGCAGGGGCCGCACCATGTGGCCCAGAAGTCGATGAGGACGACGCGGCCGCCCATGGCGTCGAGGCTGAACTTCGAGCCGTCGAGGGCGGTGACGGTGAAGGGCGGGGCCATCTTGTGGGTCGAGAGCGTGGGGTCTTCGGCGAAGTGCTGGGCGCGGAGGTAGCTGGGATCGCTGGGCGAGACGCAGGTGAGGCAGGTCTTGAACTGGTCGCGGGCCGCGTCGATCTGGTTGAGACGGGCGAGCACTTGTCCGTCGAGGTAGTGGGCTGAGGCGTTTTTGGGATTGTCGGTTATGGCGGATTTGAAGGCGGCATCGGCGGCGTTGAGGAGGTCGGGTTTGTTCTTCTCTCCGGCTTGAAAGAAGAGGGCGTGGCCGCGTTTGGTCTCGGCGTAGGACTTGTCGGTGGGGTTGGCGGCGATGGCCTCGAGAGCGGCGGCGGTGGCGGCTGCGTCTTTGTAGCTGCCGGATTTCATCTGGAGGGTGAAGATGGTTTCGAGGCAGGCGGAGTCCTTGCCCTCAGCGATCTTGCTGGCCTTCTTGTAGGCTTCGATGGCGAAGAAGGTCTGCCGCTGCCTTTCTAACTGCTTGGCTTCGGTCATGGCGGCGGTGAACTTTGGGTTGGACTTGTAGTCGGGAGCAGATTGCGCGTGGAGGGTGGGCAGAAAGGCGAGGCTACAGAAGAGAAGGGCGGCAGGCAGGGCGGAGGGACGCATCGGGGGCTCCGGAACGATGATGGATGGACGCGTCCCATCATTCCTGCGCCACGGGGAAAGTTCAAGCTAAATCTTTTCTGCGAGTTTGAGCGCGGGGGCACGACGCAAAGCAGGAGAGTATGGGCTGAAAGATCCGGGCGCTTGTGTTGAAAAAAGTTCTCCGGGATCCTTCACTGCGTTCAGGATGACTGCAAATGCAAGAGCAAAACACTGCGTTCAGGATGACTGCAAAGGCAAGAGCAAAACGCAGGCTGTTCGCGCTGGCCGCTGACCTTGTTGTAAGCCGTTGGCTATCTTGCGGGATTCATCCGACCTTGCGGTCTTCGAGGACTTCGTCGAGCATGTGGGCGAGGGTGGAGGCGCGGCTGCGGGTGGTGTGCTGCGAGTTCTGGAGGGTGCCGGCGAGGTTCGCGATCTGGTCGTGGCGCTGGCGGGCGGTGCAGAGCTCGTCGGCGATGTTGAGGGCGGCGAGGACGGCGACGCGGAGGCTGTCGACGGTGTTGCCCTGGGCGGAGACGGCGCGCATCTTGGCGTCGACGATGGCGGCGAGGCGCTCGATGTAGGCGGGGTCGGTGCCGCGGAGATTGTAAATCTGGTCGTAGATGTCTACCGAGACGGCCTGGCTCTGGGCTGCCTGGGGCGGCGTCGGGGGGGCGGCTTGTGGGGCTTCAAGAGTCTGGTCCATCGAGTCTCCTTTACGTGGGTTAGAGGAGTTCGTCCATCTGCTGGAGCATCTTTTCGACGCGGAGGCGGACCTGGTCGCGCTCCTTGTTGAGAGTGTTGATCTCGGTTTCGACGGCGCGTGCGTTGCTTTCATAGATGGCGAGCTGCTCGCGCAGGGAGGCGACCTCGGACTCGGCGACGGCGCGGGCTTCGCGCTCGCGCTTGACGATTTCGACGGCGCGGAGGACTTTTTGCTCGAGCGCCTGGAACTCGTCGGCGCTAATGCCAGGGCTGATGGTAGAGGAACTCATATTGCTACGAGTATAGACGCGTCGGAGGTGGATTCTACTGAGGGAAACGGGGTGGAATCTATCTGGATGCGGGGTTTTCGGGATTAAATACTGGCGATGGTAAGGGTTGCGATTTTCCTGGGGTGTTGTGTATTTTTTGTGGTTTTTTTTGTGGTTGGTTGATGGTGGATTGTGGTGAGTTTGATGGTTGTTTGTGTGGTGGTGAAAAATGCGCCATGGGATTTGGATTTATTTTTGGATGCTGTCGGAGCTGTCTCGGGGACATTGTTCCAAAGCAACTGCAAGACTTCAAGTTATGGGTTGAAAGGTTCGAACGGTTTCGGTGAGTGGAATTCTTCGGGATCCTTCACTGCGTTCAGGATGACAGCAAGGACACGCCTTTCCTGGACAGCAAGTAGATGGCTTTCCAGGACAGCAAGTGGATGCCTTTCTCAGGACAGCATGTACAGGCCTCTCAGGACGGTAAGTACAGGCTTCCCTAGGCGCGGAGGGTGCCTCCGAGGCTGGTGAGGGTTTCGATGATCTGCGTGGACCATTGCGTGAGTTCGTCGTCCCGGAGGGTGCGGTCGTGGGATTGGAAGACTGTGCGGAGGAGGAGGGAGTAGACGCCGGGATATTTTTTGGTGTCTCGCCAGACTTCGATGGGTTTGAGGCTCTGGAGTTCGTGGATGGCGAGGGCGTGGAGGGCAGAGGCGATGGTGTGCCATTGGA
>JAOAPF010000012.1 GCA_025462755.1 Edaphobacter sp. | reverse complement strand
CCGCAGCAATTGCCTGCAGAAACCCGACCTGATCAGTCATCTCCGGGGGAACTTTAATTGGCACGAGTTCGCGATGGACGAGATGCCAAAGACCAGCGGCGCCCCCAAACCAGAAGGATTTGTCCGGCGCGCGGTAGGCACAGGACCAGCCAGTCTCACGCCAGCCAGCCTGGCGCACTTTGTAGTACGCGTCGATCTTTCCCTTTGCAACATGATAAAGCTCGGAGATTTCCCCCAACCCGATCCATATAGTCGCCACTTGACTGTGGCGATTGGAGACAGATCACCGGACCCCTGCCGACATATCAGTACTTATCTACTTATGGTCAACCGATACAGAGCGTGAACTGTCGGTTTGCCAGTTTCCTCGATCGGGCCCAAAGCCCTCGCCGAATAGCTCAATCGCGTGCAATGCCAATGCTCTTTAAACCTTCAGCACCGATTATCGCGCACCTGGTGCCCTGCCTCTATCAGTTCCTTCACTAGTTCCGTTCCAATAAAGCTCGTTGCTCCCGTCACAAATACATGCATTGCTGCCTCCTGTTGTTATGACGCAATCGGTGAAGATCGCGCCAGGAGATGAACGAGATCGCGCGCTGTACAAACTCCTTGGACGTCAGAGTCTGCGGCTCGAAGCTCATGCTGCGATCGGCTGCCTCGCCAAGCCATTCCGAGCCTCGATCGCGTTGACGCTGTTTATGAACGCCTTTTCCAAGACCCCCTTGCCGATAGTCCTGAGTACGAAGCCGAGCAGGTATCCCTTTAGGTTCTTACCCTCGCGCACGACAACCACATCAATGTCGGTTGTGCCGTCAAGCTGGCGGTTAAAGTTGTAAGTGTGACCGGAAGTGCCTCCCCACACGTTGGAGTCGGTCGTCGTGAGGACGACGTGGTTGGGATCGGACCAGTCGTAATGCAGGCTCTCCCAGACGCCGCCCGAGCCTTCGGTCACATCAGCTTGAGTACGACTACGCTGATGCACCTTAAGGTACTCGTCTGCGCTGTTTCCAAACAGCTTCGAGCGGCCCGGCCCAAAGTCTGTCAGGCCGGCAATGTACTGTTCTGGCGTGAGGCTTGTTGTCTGGTGAAGATTGATTGTGGACATACTCTTCTCCTTTGATCTGAATCGTGTCGTCTGTTTGCTTGTGGGTTGGTAATCGTTGGCTCACCGGCGCCGACCGAGGGTTGCAATCGGACGCTCAGGCCTTTCCTGCCGATGCGGTGAATGTCGCCGCATTCCTCCTGACGAACTCCCGCACGCTTAGCGGCGCTTGCCCCGTCAGCGTGAGCACGTCGTCCGACATCCGGTCATACCTTCCCGCGCGGTGCAGATCGGCCATCGTCGCGAGGTGATTCACCGGTGAACCGGCTGGCCGCTCTGGAGCAGCCTGTCCCGCCACGGCATAGAAATGCATATTCTCGGACTGCGAGCCGCTTAGGTGATAGATCTTGCCGATGTGTGGTTGCGGATTAATGAGCGCCGAGGCGACCGTACCTGCAACGTCTTCCGCTGCGATAGGGAAGTTTTGCCCTCGCCAAACGGTAGTCTGATCTGATTTGATTTTCTGACAGAATCCGCAGTTACGATCAGGAAGAGGCCTTCGAGAAACACTGTCGGCCGCACGTGGACGACCGGCAGACCGGACCAATTCAGAGCCTGCTCTGCGAGCCAGTGCAGCTTATGCTGTGGGCTTGCTGTGGTTTCGGTAACGCTCATCTGTGAGAGCGTCATTTGCGACATATAGATGAACGCCTTCACGCCGTGATGCTTCGCTACCGCCGCCGCATTGATCGTCGCGGCCAGAAAGGTATCCGAAACCGACATGCCAAAGTACATCACCTCACAGCCTTCAATCGCTTTATGCATTGAGCCAAGATCGAGCAGATCGCCGACCACGACCTCCGCCCCCATGTCGCGCAACGCCTGCGCATGATCGTCCTCATTCCGCACCATCGCACGCACCGCTTTTTCTTGCTTCAACAGCAGTTCAGTAACCGGGCGCCCTATGGCGCCAATGCTTCCAGCTGCGCCAGTGACCAGAATCGGATTCTCCACGTTCCTTCCTCCTATTCGCTTCCTTCAATCGAAAGTCAGATTTGCTGAATCGGAGCGTCAACCATCCGAACCGCTTAACCCGGTGGTGACGTTCGAATCGATGATCTGTGCCGGCGGCCTATCTATTACGATCGTCATACATGTAATATGATGATCATCATGAATGGAGGATTCGAGGAAAATGCGTTACCCAGCCAAAGAGACAGTTGCTAAGCATGAACGCATTGTGAAGGTGGCCTCCCGTCTCTTCCGCAAACGGGGATTCGAAAACGTCACCGTCGGCGAGGTCATGAAGGCCGCAGGTCTGACGCACGGCGCGTTTTACGCGCACTTCGGCACCAAGCAAGAACTTCAAGCTGCTGCAGTTGCGTATGGCCAGGGAGTTTCAATAGATCGCGCTAAGACCCACGGCGCAACCAAAATGGGCCGGCGATCATATGCTGATATGTATCTAAACCAGGGGCATCGCGATACTCCGGGAAATGGCTGCACCATGGCCGCACTGGGGCAGGAGGTAGCTCGCGGTACGTCTGAACTTAAAGCTGCGTTTGAACAAGGACTGGAAGAGATCCTATCCGCAGGCGGCGGAGACAGAAAGGATGCAATCTTTCAAACAGCTGCGTTGCTCGGAGGTATTGTGCTCGCTCGCGCTGTACAGAATCTCCAGTTTTCTGACGAAATTCCTGAAAGTGTTCGACAGAAGCTCGGTTGACGATGCTCAGACCGGTGAAAAATCAATGAGCACCTTCAGCATGTTAGGCGCATCTGTGTCACATAGGGCGAAGGCCAGATGATCATTCCTCGCCTTGCCAGAGGAGGGATCGGAATGTTGTCCACGTGCTGAAGGCCGGAATTCCGTTCAACGTTAGTCGCTAAATAGAGCGTCTTCGGACTCCATTTGCACGATATCGCTGAGTCACTCATCAACAATAGATAGCAACCACTTGCCCGTGTAGTCGACTTTGCGGCAACTTGAGATTTCCGAATCGCTCTACGATGGGCTCGATGATTGGATGCGCGTTAAGGGAGACCGCATCCATGATCCAGAAGCGAAAGAACAAACATCGGTCGAACAGGACGATACTACGCCGGACCGCAGGACACGAATGGTGAATCGCTCTCGAACTGAGCGCTCAGTCGTCATCGTGCATGCGACGTAAGTTCTTCTTGTACACGGCCTTGCCTATAGCGTTTCCCAGGCGCTCGCCTGCGACCTGATCGGTTCGAAAATGTATTCCACCGTAAACACGCGCGTCGGAGATGTCGTCGGTAATCTGGTCGAAGGTGGTGTATTGCAACACAACGTCGGGCACGGTGGGATTTGACAACGTCATGAAATGCCCACCTTCACCGTATATGCGTTTAAGAATCTGGGCTGCGCCATTCGCCGCGCTGCCGTGGTTGGAGGGGTAACTCGGGAAACATGGAGTCGTGACAAAGGGGACAAAGCTGGGATCAGGATCGGTTTTCGGATTGCCGTCTGTGTCACCAGCATGGATCGCTGTTTCGGGTCGCCAGAAATTGTAGTGATACTTGTTGAAGAATGCCGCGACCAAGCTGTCATTCATCGCCATGTTCATTACGGCCAGCGCACGAGCATTTTCGGTCAGAGAATGCCACCGCTCCTGCGCAACCTGCTGGATGGCCTGATTAAAGACCTGAGTTGGCGAGGACGCGGCATAGAAGAGCGCGACATTCGCGCGATCTTGTGGTCGCCCTGTGCTGTCGATGCTTCCCACCGTCATCACCTCGTTGTAAGTTTTCTCATATTCGCGGCTCGTGAGCACTGGCGGTGGGTCGAGGAGATACTCCCTAACACTCGAGATGCCGAACGGAGTTATGTTTTGCCATTGATACCAGCCCAAGCTTCCGATACAGACTTACCCATCTTTGAGCGGTTCGAAAGCAGACGTCCGCGTCGTCCGCGACCATCGCCAGAGATCTCTTTTGTTCCAGATATGGCTGGATCAGCCGATACCGAGCCATCGCAACATTTCGAGCTGCTTCCGACATTCCGCTCAGCTCTTGCATGCAAGGACTTTACGACAAATAATTCTGAAACATAGACAGCGACAAGCTGAATGGTTATCACATACCCTCCGCCGCGTCACCGAGGCGCTCTCGAAGAACAATGCGAATGCCGGAGGCGCATACCTGGAACGTTCCGAGCAGCAATCTCTCATCCGGGAGAGGGATTGATCGGCAGTCTCTCCGATATCGAAAACATCGTGGTCGGCAACCCTTTCACCGGCACTCCCATCCTTGTTCGAGATATCGGCAATGTCCATTTTTCTCCGATGATCCGGCGTGGATTCGCCACCCAGGATGGGAAAGGCGAAATCGTCGTTGGTATTGCCATGATGCTGATCGGCGAAAACTCCCGCGCCGTCGCCAATCGCGTCAAGGACAACCTGGCCGACATTCAGAAAACCATGCCCGAAGGCGTGCGGATTGAACAGCTCTACGACCGCACTGATCTGGTGAACCGGACCATTTATACGGTGACGCGCAACCCGATTGAAGGAGGAATCGTGGTCATCGCGGTTCTGCTGCTCCTGCTGGGAAGCTTCAGGGCAGGAGTGGTCGTATCGCTCGCCATCCCACTCTCCATGCTGGTGGCTTTCATCGGGATGGTACAGGCGAACGTCTCCGGGAACCTCATGAGTCTCGGCGCCGTCGACTTTGGTCTGATTGTGGATGGTTCGGTCGTCATCATCGAGAACATCCTTCGCCGCCTACACCAGAAAGGGCCGGACGAACAAGCCGGCGATGTGATTCTGTTAGCGGCGCGCGAGGTCGCAAAACCGATCTTCTTTGGAGTCGCGATCATCGTTCTTGTCTACGTCCCAATCCTGACGCTGGGCGGGGTTGAGGGCAAGATGTTCAAACCGATGGCTGCAACAGTTCTGTTTGCCTTACTCGCTTCGCTTGTAGTCGCATTGACCCTGATGCCCGTCCTGAGCTGGTACGTGCTGCGAAGAAAGTGGCGGAGAAACAGACATGGCTTATGCGGAAGGTAGATCAATGGTATCGTCCGCTCCTGCAGCGGGCGCTGCGTCACCCGGCCTGGACGGGTGGAATCGCTTTAGGCATCTTTGCAGTTTCGCTGATTGGGATTCCATTTCTCGGAGCGGAGTTCATTCCGTCGCTCGATGAAGGCTCCATATTGGTGATGATGTATAGAGTTCCTGGTATCTCCATCTCCGAATCACTTCATGGCAATCAGATTATTGAAACCATATTGCGCGAGTTCCCGGAGGTGGCAACAGTGTTCAGCAGGACCGGCAGTCCTGAAGTCGCAACCGATCCAATGGCTATCGACCAGAGCGATGTGTATGTGAGGCTGAAGCCGAACGATCAATGCCGACGAAACGCGGTAAAGACGATCTGATCGACGCGATGCAAAAACGCCTGCAGGAGGAGGCCCCCGGCGCGGTCTATAGTTTTTCGCAGCCGATTCAGATGCGTATGCAGGAGCTGATGGAGGGCGGCTCCCGCAGCGACATCGCAATCAAGGTCTACGGAGATGATCTGAACACGTTGCGCCAAAGGTCTGGCGACATCGACGATGCTGACCCTTCTCGTGCTTCCTGCTCTTTATCAGTGGATCGAACGGCGGCGAGAGGCGTCTCTTACGTCCAAGAGAGAGAACTATGGACAATAGTCAACAGATTGCAGGCAGCAAAGATTTCACATGCGCTCCTCCGGCCAGGATGCCCACAGCCGTCGCGTGGCTCCAGGGCATCACACTCGTTTGGATGCTGGTGGAAACCGCCGTTTCTCTCTATTCTGCTCAAAAAGCCAGGAGCGTAGCGCTTCTGGCTTTCGGGTCCGATAGTCTGGTGGAATTGCTTTCCGCGAGTGTGGTGCTCCTGTCATTCATCCCTGCCGTTTCGCTCAGTAAGGAGCGCGCTGAGCGATGGACGGGACTTTTGCTCTTCGTCTTGTCAGGAGCGGTCACGCTAATTGCCGTGGCGTCGCTGCTCTTCCACAACCAAGCGGAAGCCAGTTACCTCGGACTCGGAGTCACGGTGGCTGCTCTATTCGTTATGCCGCTGCTTGCCTGGGGCAAGCGCAAAGTGGCAAAGGCCAGCAATAATAGAGCACTGGCGGCAGACGCTGTGCAGTCCGCGACCTGCGCTTATCTCGCGGGCTTGACCATCGCAGGGCTTGGAATCAACGCCTTCTTCCGTATCCACTGGGTGGATTCGGTGGCCGCGTTGGCAGCAATCCCCATTCTCGTCATTGAAGGGCGACGGGCCACGCGTGGCGAAGCCTGCGGCCGCTGCTAGGCATGATGACCATGGTTCTGGTGAGCTTCTTCTCCATGGCCCTGGCGACCGGGATTGCTCATCATGCGCAGCATTTCAGGACCGCCAGTCCGCAGAAAGCGAATGACTAAGACCACTGCCAGCATCAGAAAAATGATGTTGAGCACGGTCGTGTAGTTCCAGTGAATTGATTCCTCCATGATTTGAACGCTGTGCTGCTGCGGAATCAGATGGAGTGCTCCGAAAACGAATTCTACCGCTAGTGCGGCCAAGGCCATCGACACGTAGAAGATGGCAAGCAAGAAAACACTGACCTTCAGACCATAGTATTTGCGATAGATGTCCAGAATGGGGAGCACGATGAGATCCGCGAATAGGAAAGCCACAACCCCACCAAAGCTGATGCCGCCATTCCAAAGAACTGCGGCAAGCGGCACATTTCCCACTGAGCACACAAAGGAGAGAATGGCGACCACCGGTCCGACAGCGGGACCCCAAAACTTCGCCAGGATGGGATGTCCTTGCAGAAAGAATGCTTGCCAGAAGTGCTTCGGCACCCAGGCGGCCAGTGCTCCAGCAATCAGCAGACCGGCTCCGATATCGATCCAAAGAGAGGCCCAGTCCATGACAAAAAAGTGGCTGATGGCCGTCCGGCCTTTGTCTGAAGTCATACGCTGCCAGATCGTGCCTTCATGGACGGACATATCCATGGTGGCATGCCCTTCCATGCGTCCATGAAGACCTTTCTCGGCTTGTTGTCGTGCCGCTTCGACGATCCTGGGTGTGAGGAATGCCTTGAAGAGCAGCACCATGATGACGATCATGAGTGGCCCTCCGGTAAACTCAGCCAGGGTGAACTGCCACCCCATGAGTACGGCCAGCAAAATACCGAGTTCGAGAACAAGATTGGTAGAGGCGAATTGAAAAGCCATTGCCGCCGTAAAGTTCGCCCCTTTGCGAAACATAGAGCGAGCGAGGGCGACGGCAGCATAGGAGCAGGAGGACGACGCGGCCCCCAGGCCGCAAGCCACAGCAATGGTTCGCGGAGAGTCGTCCGGCAGCAATCGGCTCATCTCTTCCTTGGACACCACGGCCTGGATGATTTCGGAAAGCCAGAACCCGAGAATTAGCGCCCAAAGAATCTCCCAGGTCATGGTGAATGACATCATCAGAGCGTGACCGATCGCTGACAGCATACCGAACGTCTCCTCGTGACTTTCTACGATTTAGATGCGGTGATTGAATCCACTGAAATTGTTGTGCCGGATACCTTACCCTTCACCACGACATTCTTTCCAGCGAGCTTGTCGAATTGAGTTTGTCTCCTTTCAAGGTGTAGACCTTGCCGCCACTAACAAGAGCGAAGTCAGAACCCTGCTTAACGCATTCCCTCGTGCATTGCCCGGCTGTCGTCTCTTTCATCATGTGGTGAGCACCGCACATTGCGTCGCTCACTGTTCCGGTTAGAGTTTGGGTTGCCTGTGCAACGAGGCTCGCTGTGCCAAGCACAAGCGCGGCAACGATTCCAATGAATTTGATCTGCATATGTGTTGATCTCCTTAGACCGAGGGCTGAATCACTGAATCGTGGTTGGTTGCGGTGAAGTCCTTATCCCGAGGAACGAGTGTTCCTCGCTTCAGCGCCCGCTCTTTCATCATGACAAAGAAGACAGGCACCAAGATCAGGACATGAATGGTTGAAGTGATCATGCCCCCTACAATAGGCGCGGCGATCGGTTTCATGACGTCGGAGCCGATGCCGGATTCCCAGAGGATCGGAACGAGGCCTGCAAGGACGGCACATACCGTCATGAGCTTTGGCCGTAAACGCTGAACGGCACCTTCGACGGCCGCCGCTTCCACATCGGCATTCGTCAATGCCTTGCCGGCTTGCAATTTATTTTCGAGCGCCTCATGGAGATAAACCATCATAACGACACCAGTCTCCACTGCAATTCCAAAGAGCGCAATATAGCCAACTGCCACAGCAACGCTGAAGTTGTAATGCAGGAGCCATTGGAGCAACAATCCTCCACTCATTGCATAGATGGTTGGAAAGATAAGAACGAGCGCCTCGGCAACCGAATGAAAGACCAGATAGAGCAACATGAAAATTACAAAGAAGACGACTGGAAGAATAAGTTGCAGCCGCTGCTTTGCGCGTAGTTCGAGCTCATACTCTCCCGACCACTGGAAAGTGTAATTGGCCGGGAGCGCCAGCTTGTCATGAAGGAGCTTGTCTGCTTTTCTAACGAAGCCGCCATAGTCCGTATTCTTGAGATCGATGTAGATGTATCCCGTGAGGGCGCCATCTTCGTCCCGAATCATGGCAGGACCATGCGTGAAAGAGATGCGCGCCACCTGCCCTAACGGAATCTGTGATCCCGAGGGAGTTCCTATGAGCACTCCACGCATCTTCTCGACATTGTCGCGGAAGTCTCGCTGATAGCGGACATTGATGGGATAGCGTTCGCGACCTTCGATGTTCTCCGCGATGTTCTGTCCTCCGATGCCGGACGAGACAGCTGTTTGCACATCCGCAATCGTAAGACCGTAGCGCGCGGCCTCTTCCCGGTTGACATCCACGTTCACGTAAAAACCTTGTGCAACCTTTTCGGCGAAGACCGACCGCATCTGCGGCAATCCCGAAAGAACATTTTGGATTTGCGACGCAATTTGCTGGATGCCGTCTAAATTTGGCCCCTGCACCTTCATGCCAAGTGGCGTTTTTATGCCGGTCAGTTCCATGTCCAGGCGGTTTTCGACTGGCATCGTCCATGTATTCGACAGGCCGGGGAACTGGAGCTTCTCGTCCATGTCCTGAATAAGCTTTTCGTAGGTTATCCCAAGGGGCCACTGCTCCCGCGGTTTGAGCATCACCGTCGTGTCGTACATATCGAGCGGTGCGTTGTCGGTTGCACTGTCCGAGCGGCCAACAGCTCCGAAAACGCTTGCCACTTCCGGGAAGCTGCGAAGGATGCGGTCCTGCTGTTGCAGAAGCACCTTCGCCTGTTCGATAGATATGCCGGGAAGGGTAGTCGGCATGTATAAGGTCGAGCCTTCAAAGAGAGGCGGCATGAACTGGCTGCCCAAACGCGATGCGAGCGGAAACGTGACGATCAGGAAGATCAGATTGACTGCAATCGTAAGCCAGCGGTGGCGCAAACAGAATTTTAGGATTGGCAGGTAAATGGCCTGCGTGATGCGTGAGAGTGGATTTGCGCGTTCCGGTCTTAGACGGCCTCGAATCAGCATCACCATTAGGACTGGCACTAGGGTGATAGCAAGGATGGAGGAGGAACCGACTGCCAAGGTCTTCGTCCACGCCAGCGGGCGGAACATGCGTCCTTCCTGAGCTTCGAGCAGAAAGACCGGCAGGAATGAAACGACGATGATGAGCAGAGAAAAGAAGAGTGCCGGACCAACCTGCTTGGCTGCATTGATGAGAATCGACCGCCGCTCTGGTTCCGATAACGGGTTAGTATCGTTCTCCTGACGTTCCGATAGGTGGCGATAGCCGTTCTCGACCATGACAATAGAGGCATCGACGAGCACTCCAATCGCCAATGCGATGCCACCCAAAGACATGATGTTCGAGGTGACTCCCAGCCAATACATCGGGATGAAAGACACCACGACCGCGATGGGCAAGGCGAGGATTGCGATGAGTGCGGAACGGAAGTGGAAGAGGAAAACGATAATAACGACGCCGACGATAATGGCTTCTTCGAGTAAATTCCGTTGAAGCGTTTTGATCGAAGCATCAATCAAGCCAGAGCGATCGTATCCGGTCATGATTTGGACGCCAGGTGGTAGTGATGGGGCGATCTCACGCAGCTTCTGCTTCACTCCATTGATGACATTGAGCGCATTCATGCCCTCACGCATAACGATGATTCCGCCGACGGTTTCCCCTTCTCCATTCCACTCTGCGACCCCTTCGCGGATATCAGGGCCGAAGCTCACTGTTCCTAAATCGCGCAATCGGA
>JAOAPF010000091.1 GCA_025462755.1 Edaphobacter sp. | reverse complement strand
TGACGGTGAAGTTGAAAGGAATGGTTGCCTGGACTGCATAGTCCTGCGCGATGGCTTTCCCGGCGGTGATGAACGTGGCTGCGATGAAGAGAGCGAGGGCTGTGATGTGTTTCATGACGGTTCTCCTTTTTGAGGTGTCTTGTTCGGGGCCCGCTGCGACTCCGGAATGCTTTCTCTTCGGGAGCTTGTTCTACGCCCGGATATATTGCATGCCCATGGCCAAACTTTTCCGCGCTGAGGCTTCGTAATCGCATTCGCGCATTTGCAACGAGATACAGCCGCAGCTCCGATTCGCGCTGCTCAAACCCGCGGCCGCACGCGCAGCACAGCGGTATCCAAACAGATACCCGGGTATCCGATAGGTTCCCGCCCCGCCTGAATATCCGCTTATCCGCCCGTTCAGCTACACTTTGACGCATCGGAGATCATCATGAAGCCGCGGCTTCTCGCCATTGCAGGATCGATGACCAATACCGTTCGGCAACTGGTCGACGGTCAGATATCGATTGGCCGCGATGAAGCGAATCAGTTGTGCCTGGTCGACTCCGCGGTATCCCGCCGTCACTGCACAATCCAGCAGGCAGGCGATCAATATGAACTCGTCGATCTCGACAGCCATAACGGCACCTTCGTCAATGGTGTGCCCGTAGCACGCAAACCCATTGATCACGGCGATACCATCCGCATCGGCAACTCCGAATTCGTATTTCTAACCCACGAGGGCGAATCGTTTCCTGACCGCAGACTGCGGCTGAGCGACTCTTCTTCCCATTCCACTCTCACTACCCTGCGAATGGAGAAGTCGCCCGCATTTCACACATTCGGCGCTGAGGTCGGGCGCATGGCGCGTGACCTCGCCGCCCTGTTCAGAATCAGCAATGTCATCAACTCCATCCGCGGCTCCGAACTTCTGCAGCGCGAACTTCTGCGGCTGATCTCCGAAGTAGTTCCCGCAGACCACGGCGCCGTCGTTCTGCAGGCTGATCTCGACGAAGAAGCAAACTCGATCTGCACCTGGAGCCGTCAACCGGACGCAGCGCATAAGATCGAGATTCAACGAGACCTCGTTCACCGCGCCATATGGGAGCGATCCGCCATCCTGACCGACGATGCGTCAAACTCAAGCGAAACCCAGAATGTCCTCTGTCTGCCGCTCGTAGCCGTCGAAAGAACGATCGGCGTCATCTATCTCACGTCCCTCCGTCCTGCGCCGCCGTTTCGCGAAGACCACCTTCACTTCCTCGACTCAGTCTCCCGCATCGCTGCCGTCGCGCTTGAAAACATCCTCGCTCTCGATGCGCTGCGCTCCGAAAACCAGCGCTTGAAGCGGGAACTCAACCCAACCAGCAACCTGGTCGGCGAGAGCCGGCAGATTCGCCAGGTGGAGGAGTTCATCTCCCGCGTCGCGCGGAGTGATTCGACCGTGCTGATCCGCGGAGAGAGCGGCACCGGCAAAGAAGTTGTAGCGCGCTCCATCCATCAGAGCAGCCCTCGGCAGGAACGGCCTTTCGTCGCCATCAACTGCGCCGCAATCCCGGAGACGCTGCTCGAAACCGAGCTCTTCGGACACGAAAAAGGCGCATACACCGGCGCCGTCGGGATGAGGAAAGGAAAGCTCGAAGCCGCCGATGACGGAACGCTCTTCCTCGATGAGATCGGCGAACTCGCTCCGCCCATGCAGGCCAAGCTGTTGCGAGTCCTGCAACAAAAAGAGTTCGAGCGCGTTGGAGGAACTCACTCCGTAGCATTCAAGGCGCGCGTCTTGGCCGCAACGAACAAAAACCTGGAACAGGCAATCAAGTCCGGCGAATTCCGCCAGGACCTGTACTATCGGCTTAACGTCGTCTCCGTCACAGTGCCGCCCCTGCGCGAACACCGCGAAGACATCTCGCTACTCGCGCTCTACTTCGCCGCAAAATACGCACAAAAAGCGAAACGGCCCTTCAAGGGCATCTCGCAGGGGGCCCGCACCTTGCTGATGAACTATAGCTGGCCCGGAAACGTCCGCGAACTGGAGAACGCGATCGAACACGCCATCGTGCTCGGCCTCACCGAGGAGATCCTGCCCGAAGATCTCCCCAACGGAATACTCGAAGAGCAATCCACAGAACTCGAAGGAGCGCGATACCACGACACGCTCAACCAGTCCAAGAAAGAGCTCATCCTCAGCGCCCTGCGAGACGCAAAGGGAAGTTATCCCGACGCCGCGCGGATACTAGGCATTCACCCGAAGTATCTGCACCGCCTGGCGCGGAATCTCAATCTGAAATCCGAACCCGTTTGAGGAACCGCAATCCCAATCCCGCAATCAGGCCGTCAGCGCCACAGGGATGAGCTTGCGCAACTGTGCATCTCGCACAAAGATTCCCGCCCACACCAGCACGCCCAGAATCACCGGAAAGATCGTCTCGAACAGCGGAGAGCCAGCGCGAACATGGGTCGAAACAGCCCCGCCCAAATAGCCTGTAAGCAGAATCGCGCCAAGGACCGACGTCTTCGGCGTCACATAAATTGCCGTGCAGATCAGAGCCAGCACGCCAATCCCGACGCTTGCACTCAGCGGATATCCCAGCCGCGCGAATGCTTCCGTAACAGGAGCGGGCTTCATCAGATGCCCAACCCCATCCATGATGAATAGCAAGGCCATCAGCCCACTGAGGACACGGCCCGTCCACAGCATCCCCTTCGACTCAGTTGCGAACTGCGTACCTGATTGCATCAATTCCAACCTCCGACCTTTCGCCCGCGAAATCACTACTCAGTAATCTAGAACCGCATCCGAACCGACTCAGATATCTTTCTCAAGCACCACAAAGTGCAGATCGTCTCGCAGCGGTCTGCCGAACCGTTCATCGCCGTAGGGAAACGGTTGCGTCTCCCCTGTCAACGTGTACCCTCGCCGCCGATACCACGCGATCAGCGTGTCCCGGACATTCACCACCGTCATGCGAATACGCCGGCCGCCGCGTGCTCTCGCGAAGTCTTCTGCGGCCGTCAAAAGACCACGCCCCAGTTGTCTTTTTTGCAGATCAGGCCGGATAGTCAGCAGCCCGAGATACCACACGGCATCCTTCCGCGCCTCCAGCAAGACAGTTCCCAATAGCGGTCCGTCAGAGTCGTCCCGATAGGTCAGCATCTGCGCTTCGGGCTTCGCAGCCAAATCTTCTCTCAGGAGAGATTCATTCAGGCGCTGTCCTTCGATGAACACCGCCTCGGTGTTCCAACTCGCGTTCGCACCGGAACCTCGAAATGCCAGGTTTGCAAGATCCACAATCGCAGGGTAATCAGCTTCAAAAGCAGCATGGAGCAACATTCGTAGCAGTGTACGATGCGCCCGAACACGCCGACAACCGGCAACACGCTACGCACAAAATCTCTGCAATCGGAAAGCTTCCAATAGCGTTTCTCTACCCACAGGTCACCGCACCCACGAACCAGCAATGGCTCCTTCCCACTCGCAACCGGCAAACGGAAGGTTGCCTTCAGCCGCGCGGTAACGTGAGGATGCGCCACAACGGAAAGCACAGCAGCAGCGTCGCCAGTACGACCAGTGCGAGGCGGATCTTGTGCGCCCGAAATCGTTGGCTGATCGCAGTCAGCAGAAGCACGGTTGCCAGGGTTACGGTCACCCGCACGTAGTCATCCCCCGTTTCACGGGCTTTCGTGCCCTGCTCAAACAACTCTGTGGCCTCATGGTCCAATCTGGTGAACTCCGCAGCACTGCTGTCGCGAAACTCCGAGATCAGCGCCGGGCCAGCAGGCGCGTTCGGGTTGTGGAGGGGATCGGTCTTCTTCCACGCCTCAAACGCGGGACGAAATTCCGGCAGAAACCGCCGCTCGAAGAGTTCAGCCAGATTCGTCTCCCCGTGGACCTCAGCTTTCAACCACTCATTGACGTTGGAGGCGTTATATTGCCGCTCTTGATTGCTGCGCACAGAAAATGCTTGGGCTTCGACCCGCAACCTGCTGGAACGTCCGTAAAGCTCACTCTGCTGCGAATCCCACCGCGCGGCCTGATAGCCGCTCCAGGCAGTAGCACACGCGACGAGCGCCAGTACAATCGCTTCAACTATCTCCAGAATCTCATGGATACGCGAAGGCTCAGGGCCTCGATGCCTTCGCACCTCAGTCAAATGCTGGGCAACCTCAATGTTCATTCCTCCGGTTTCCGGCATACGTTCCTCCGTGCAGCCGTCCTCTATACACCGTCGCCTATCCCCCAGCTACCGCACCAATGATCAGCAACGGCTCCTTCCCATTCGCAACCGCCTCCGGCAGCAACGCATCCGGCGACTCATGCGACAGATCCTCCTCACACGCAAAAAATCGCAGAAACGATCTTCGCTTCAACGTCCCATGATCGCGAATCGTTCCCTGCAGCGTCGGATACTTCGCCTCCAGCGCATCGAGCACCGACCGCTGCGTCACCGGCCCCGCGACGTCGAGCGTCACCTCACCCTTGACGCCCGATAAGGTTCGCAGATGCGCCGGCAGATCCACCCGGATCATGCGAGTGTCTGGACCTCAACCGAGAGAACCGCCGGCAGATCCCGCACAATCGGCGTCCAGCTATCGCCCGCGTCCGACGACCCATACACCTGCCCTCCCGTCGTCCCGAAGTACACCCCGCACGCATCCAGCGAATCGACCGACATCGCATCTCGCAGCACATTCACATAGCAATCCTGTTGCGGCAGTCCCTTCGTCAGCGCCTCCCACTCATTGCCTCCGCTCTTGCTGCGATACACCCTCAGTTGTCCATCCATCGGATAGTGCTCCGAGTCGCTCTTGATCGGCACCACAAAGATCGTCTCCGGCTCATGCGCATGCACATCGATCGCAAAGCCAAAGTCGGTCGGCAAGTTCCCGCTCACCTCCTGCCACGAATCGCCAGCATTATCGCTGCGCATTACGTCCCAGTGCTTCTGCATAAACAAGGTCTCAGGCCGCGACGGATGCATCGCAATGTGGTGCACGCAATGGCCCACCTCCGCATCCGGATCGGGAATGTGCTCCGACCTTAGTCCCTTGTTGATGGGCTTCCATGTCTTTCCGCCATCGTCGGTCCTGAACGCGCCAGCCGACGAGATCGCAATAAAAATCCGCTTAGCATCGCTCGGATCCAGAATGACGGTGTGCAGACACATGCCACCGGCGCCCGGCGCCCAGTGCGGCCCCGAACCATGCCCCCGCAAACCCGAAAGCTCCTCCCAGTTCTGCCCGCCATCCGCAGAGTGAAACAATGCCGCATCCTCCACCCCGGCATACACCTCATCCACATTCGTCAGCGACGGCTCCAGATGCCACACCCGCTTGAACTCCCAAGGATGCGGCGTACCGTCGTACCACTGATGCGTTCCCGGCACACCGTCATACGCAAATTTGTTCCCCACCGGCTCCCACGTCTTCCCGCCGTCGTTCGAGCGCTGAATCACCTGTCCAAACCATCCGCTGGACTGCGAACAATACAGCCGGTTCGGGTCCACCGGCGATCCCTTCACGTGATAGACCTCCCAGCCCGCAAAGTGCGGCCCGCTCACATCCCACTTCTCCCGCTTTCCATCCGACGTCAGCACAAATGCGCCCTTGCGCGTGCCAACCAGCAATCTCACTTTACTCATCGCACATCCTCCTTGATCTCCTTTCCCGCCTCACACTCTTGCCCAGGAGCCCCATTCACATTCGAGCCAATGTACCACCAAACCCACGCGGAAATCACACTCCCCGCCTACCGCCCCGGAAACGAAATAATCAGCTGATCGAGCGGCAACGCTCCCTTGGTTTGCTGCACCGCAGACAGCGGCGTAATCACAAGCGGAGTCCCCTTCTCTTCCGCCTCATCGAAGGCTTTCGTCCCCGGAGACCTGCCCGCAATTTGAAACTCTTTGATCTCATACGGCAAGCCGTTGGACGCAAGCGACGACGGCTTATCAGCCACCTGAAAATGAAGATGCGGTGCAACCGAGTTGCCGGAGTTCCCCACCAACCCGAGTAGCTGACCCGCCGCCACCCTCTGGCCCACGCGCACCTGGATAGTTCCCGGCTGCATATGCGCGTACAGCGCATAATGCTGTTCCCCAAGATCGAGGATGACCGAATTTCCATCCGCCTGATCCAGTGAAATATTGCCGGGATATTTACCCGGTGTCTGCTCCGGCAGCCCATCGGTCACCGACGCGACGGTAGCCTCCGCAACCGCAAGCACCGGCTTGCCAAAGATCGTGTAGCTCTCGAGCTTCTCGCGATCTCCTGCATAGATCCGGCCCTGCGCATCCAGCTGCTCCCAATCGACGGCAAAGCGCTGGGCAAGCCACACGTGCCCATTGATCGGCATCGCAGCCCGCGTGTGCCGGCTCGCATCGCAGCACGAGTCTGCCGAAACATACCCTACCCCTCGCAGCGGAGGACCGATCGACACCACTGGCTTGCGATCCACTGTCACCGAGCCGCCACTTTCGGTCATCTCCTGCTGACCGGGCGGCGCCGCGTTCACATGCATGGTGATGCGATGGGAAAGATTTCGCGGAATCGCCGCTCCAGGCTCAAGTGTGACGTGGATAAACAGCAGCGCCTGCACGCTTCGCGCCAGCGTCCCCGCAGACTCACGCTGGCCCGCAGGCTGCAACCGGCCCGCAACCGCAGCTGAGTCGAGCGTCTGGACAACATCGCCGTCGCCCAGCACCTCAACCTTCTCCACCACAACATCTCCGCTCGAGAAATTCGTCACCCACAGCTCATAAACAAGATGGACTCGCCCATCCGAGCCCTTAAACGGAACGGGAGCATCCTGCATATCGAGCAGCAGCGGCGTCATGGTCTCCTGCACGTTGGCACGCGCGGCGGATGCAGAGACCGCCAACACCACCAGGATTCGCACAACGAATGAACAACCAGGAGTACGCATGGTTTGTTTCCCAATTCGGAGGCACCAATTCGGGTGAGCCAATTGCAATTGAAGCTAGTCCCACGGGGGACAAACACCGACAGAGGAGCATTTGACGCATGTCGCGAAACCGGGCTCAGCCCAACACAGACCAGCCTAGCCTAAATAACGGCCCGTCACACACCTCAGGAGAACAAAATCCTAGGTACTGCGACGACTCACCCAGTACACTCATCCCAA
>JAOAPF010000088.1 GCA_025462755.1 Edaphobacter sp. | reverse complement strand
ATCCGTCGCCGCAGGTGGACTTTGGGTATGACATTTCGGACTACGAGAATGTCGATCCGCAGTATGGGACGCTGAAGGACTTTGACCGGCTGGTGGAGGAGGCGAAGAAGCGGAATATTCGCGTGATTCTGGATATGGTGCTGAATCATACTTCGGACAAGCATAAGTGGTTTATCGAGTCGGCGAGCTCGCGGACGAATGCGAAGCGGGACTGGTATGTGTGGAACGATGGCAAAGACGGGGGCAAGCCGGGGCCGAATGGCAAGCCGGTGCCGCCGAATAACTGGGTGAGTTTGTTTGGCGGGTCGGCGTGGGAGTATATGCCGCAGACGCGGTCGTTTTACTATCACAAGTTTTATAAGCAGCAGCCGGATTTGAACTGGAGCAATCCGGCGGTGGAGAAGGCGATGTTCGGGACGATGCAGTTCTGGCTGGATCGCGGGGTGGCGGGGTATCGGCTGGATGCGATTCCGACGCTGTTTGAAGATCCGCAGTTGCGCGATGAACCGGCGCTGGGTGGGACGAATGCGCAGGGCGATCCGAATCTGAAGAATGTTTATACGGACAATCTGCCGGAGGTGCATGACGTGATGCGGCGGATGCGGGCAATGGTGGCGAAGTATCCGGAGGCAAAGTATCCAGGGGACCGGGTTTTGATTGGGGAGACGTATCTGCCGAATACGGCTGAGCTGGATAAGTGGTACGGCGGGGCGAAGAAGGATGAGTTGCAGCTGCCAATGGATATGATCATCGGTTTTTCGAACAAGCTGGATGCGAATACGTTTCGGGCGCGGATTTCGGAGGTGGAGACGCAGGTGCATGGGTCGCAGCCTCTGCTGGTGTTCGATAACCACGACAATATTCGAAGCTGGGAGCGGTATGGGGATGGGGTACACAATGTGCCGATCGCGAAGCTGCTGGCGACGATGCTGTTTACGACGCGGGGGACGGCGCTGATGTACTACGGGGAGGAGTTGGGGATGGTGACGTCGACTCCGGCGCGGGTGGAGGATGTGAGGGACCCGATCGGCAGGACGGGATGGCCTAAGGAGAAGGGGCGCGATGGGGAGCGGACTCCGATGCAGTGGGATGCTTCGGCTCCGCAGGCTGGGTTCAGCACGAGTCCGACGACTTGGCTTCCGGTGGCTTCGAACTACAAGACGGTGAATGTGCAGACGGAGCTGGCGGACCCGAACTCGCTGCTGAACTGGCATAAGAAGCTGATCGAGATGCGGAAGAAGCGCGATGCGGTGCGGGATGGCGGGATGGTGATGCTGGATACGGCGAACCCGAGTGTGTTGTCGTATGTGCGGACGGCTCCTCCGGGCCACCATAATATTGTGGTGGCGCTGAATATGACGGGGCAGCCGCAGAAGATCGCTTTGGATTTGAAGGAAGCGGGGATTCAGCAGACCGCGGTCAAGACGTTGATGACGGATGAGCCTTCGTTGCAGGGGGCGACTTCTACTTCGATTACGCTGCCGCCGTTTGCTAGCTGGGTAGGCGAGGTCCAGATGCAGTAAAGGGCGGTGCGGGACCTGAGGAATCGACTTGGTACCAAGTGGACAAGAAGGCATACCCCCGGGGCTAAAGCCCGCATTCATTGCGACTTTAAGAGACCCAAGGCTGAAGCCTTGGGCTACCTAGAAGCGGGACGTTATTAGTGTGACGGTCACCTAGAAGCCGGGTGGCGTTTAGAAGCCGGGTGGCGTTTCTGCGGCTACGTTGAAATGGCGTTCGAGGGCGAGGCCGGCGCGGGCTATGGTGCCTTCGTCGAAGAGGCGGCCGATGAGGGTGACGCCGTGGGGGACTCGGCGGGGTGGATTGAATTTTGGGAGGGGTTTGGCGGGGTCGGGGGCCCAGTCGCTGCGGGCCTCGGAGACTTCGACGAAGCCGGCGCGGAGGGTGAGAGAGGGGTGGCCGGTGAAGTTGGTGATGGTGAGCATCTCGTCGCGGAGGGAGGGGACGAGGAGGAGGTCGACTTCGTTCATGATGCGGGCCATCTCGACGGCAACCATGCGGCGGAGGCGGTCGGCCTGGACGAAGTCGACGGCGGAGAGGAAGCGGGACTGGCGGAAGGTGTTGGGCCAGGCGTCGGGGACCTGGGCTTTGAGGGTGTCGAGGGCGTGGTTGAGGGTGATCTCTTCGAAGGCGGCGGCGGCTTCGGCGAAGAGGATGAGATCGAGGTTGTCGTAGGGCCAGTCGGGTAGGGAGACTTCGACGGGGGTCATGCCGAGTTTGGGGATGGCGGAGAGGGCGGCGCGATCGACGTCCGTGGCGGGGGCTTCTTTCATCCACTGCGGGAAGTAGCCGACTTTTAGGCTGGTGATTGGCGCGGCGGCATTAAAGGCTAGTTTGCTTGGGACGGCGGAGACGTCGTGGCCGTCGGGTCCGGTGATGGCGTTGAGGACGAGCATGGTGTCTTCGACGCTGCGGGCCATGGGGCCGAGTTTGTCGAGGGACCAGCAGAGGGTCATGGCTCCGGTGCGGGGGACTCGGCCGTAGGTGGGGCGAAGGCCGGTTACGCCGCAACGCATAGAGGGCGAGACGATGCTGCCTCCGGTTTCAGAGCCGATGGCGAAGGCTACGAGGCCGGCGGCGGTGGCTGCGCCTGGACCGGCGCTGCTGCCGGATGAGCCTTCTTCGAGGAGCCAGGGGTTCATTGTTTGGCCGCCGAACCAGATGTCGTTGAGGGCGAGAGCTCCGAGGCTTAATTTTGCGATGAGGACTGCGCCGGCGGCGTTGAGGCGGGCGATGACGGTGGCGTCGGTTGTGGGGATGCGGTGTTGGAAGGGCTCGGCGCCGTAGGTGGTTGGGATGTTGGCAGTGTCGAGGAGGTCTTTTGCGCCCCAGGGGATGCCGTGGATGGGACCGCGGTAGTGGCCGGCGGCAATTTCTGCGTCGGCGGCTTTGGATTGGGCGAGGGCGTGGTCGCGGGTGAGGGTGATGATGCAGTTTATTTTAGGATTTAGCTGCTCGATGCGTTTCAGGTAGATGTTCGTGAGGCGGGTGCTGGTGAGTTGGCGGGTTTCGATCCAGCGGGAGAGATGGTGGACGGGAGCCAAGGCGATGGCTTCGTCGTTGGCGGGGAGCGGGCTGTCGAATTTTGTTCGGATGAACTCGTTCTTAGTGGGGCCGGGGTGGGTGCCGGGCAGCGTGCAGTCCCAACGGGAGTACGGTGCGGTGGTTTCGGGTATGGCGACCTTGCGGGGGCCGACGCGGCGTTCGTAGAGGGGGGCCATGGCGGAGCGCCAGTTGCCGGCGGCCTGGGCGCGATCTTTTTCGGTTAGAGGGAACTGGACTAGTTTTTCGGCTTCGGCGAAGGTGTTGGTCGCGACTTCGGGACCGACAGCGGGTGAGGTGCCGAAGGCGGGTGGTGCGCCGGGAGTTGCTGGAGTGGCGGGGTTTTGAGCGAGAGTGGATGTTGCGGCGGCTGCTCCGAGTATGGTGAGCGTGCTTTGGGTAAGGAATTCTCGACGCGAGTTTGACATGGGTCCTCTGCTGCCGATTGTAGCGGGGAGGCGGAAGAGAAGTTCCGGTGAGGAAACGCGGGGTTGGAGAACGAATCAGGTCAGAGCGACTGGGTTGATGTCCGGGCGGCCGCTTTTCCCTCTGGGCTCCCGCAGACGAGTCGCCGCCGCACGGGGAGAGCCGGTCGATTCTCGCACGATCAGGTCGGTCTGGATATTGTAATCGCGTTTGGGGGCGCGGTCGTCGGCATTTTCTACATGGGCTCGCAGTGCTGTCACGGCGGCGCGGGCTAGATCGAAGCGCGACATTTGAACCGTTGTCAGTGGCGGAATGGTGACCTCGGCAATATGGATGTCGTCGAAGCCGACCACCGAAAGATCGTCGGGTACGCGCAGCCCTGCACGATAGAGTCTGTGCAGGACGCCGATGGCGGTCATGTCGTTCGAGCACATGACGGCGGTGGGCATCTTCTTTGCGTTTGCGGCGAGAAGGCGCTCCATTGCGGCGATTCCACCCTCCATGGTGTGATCTCCTTCTATGATCCATGCCGGGTTGGGGGCGATGCTGCACTCCTTCAGCGAAGTGGAAAATGCGGTGAGGCGCGATTGAGCGGAGTGCAGGATGGCTGGTCCGCTGATGAAGGCGATGTTTCGGTGTCCCAGCGCGGCGAGATGTTGGACGCCCTGCCGGATGCCGTGGTGGTAATCCACTTTTAGCACGCTGATGCCGGGGCGCTTGGGCCCAATGTCGATAAAGACCAGGGGCACGTTGCGTTTGGCGAGTTGATCGAGCAATGGCTCTTCGATTCCGAAGGTCATGATGGCAACGCCTTCAACTTTGCGTTCCAGCATGCGGCGAATGCAATGCGACATTCGCTTGGGATCGTAGTTGGTGGAGCTGACGAGGATCTCGTAGCCGTGTTCGACGGCGATGTCTTCGAAGCCCTGGATGAGTTCTGGGAAGAATGGGTTGGTGATCTCGGATACGATGAGGCCGAAGATTTTGCTGCGGCCTGAGACCAGGGCGCGGGCCTGGGTGTTGGGGAAGTAGTCGAGTTGATCGATCACTGCCCATACGCGCTTGGCTATTTCGGGATTAACGGTCGGGATGTGATTGATGGTGCGGGAGACGGTTGCAATGGACACGTTGGCCGCACGGGCGATGGTTCGGATGTCCATGCGTTCCGTTGCCTTATTCTCAACCGCTGCGGGCTTCGCTTTTTTGGTGGCCATTCGATCCTTGTTATCGCTTACAGCATAGCGTAGATAAGGCAGTGATGGGCCTCAGACTTGTCGCTTGGTTGCGTAGAATACGATCTCATTTCGCCTGATACGACCTGGGGACGCCTTGAAGCACTACTGGTCCCTTGATGGCTTCCTTCTGTTTGGCGACCATTGCGGCGACGTCGGCTAGGAGTTTTTGATTGTCGAAGACGATTCCGTCTTTGATGGTGTATTTGATTCCGCCAACGCGTTCCACTTTGCCGGTCTGGTCGTTGAGTCTCATCCATCCGGTCGGGTAGAGAATCTTGAGGTTGGCGAGCGGGTTCTGGTCGACGACCAGCATGTCGGCGCGTTTGCCTGGGCGGATGATGCCGAAGTCGACGTCGGGTTGCTTCGGGCTCTGCAGCTCTTCGGCGCCGTAGAGGGTTGCGGAACGTATGACTTCCAGTGGCGTAAAGCCGCATTCGCGGAGAAGCTCGAGCTCTTGAATGAAGGCGAAGCCGTAGGTTTGATAGATGAAGCCCGCGTCAGTTCCGGTGGTGACGTGTCCGCCGGCGTTGTTGAAGTCTTCGAGGAAGTCCTCCCATACGCGGTAGTACCTTTTGTAAGCGTATTCGTCTTCGGAGGTCCAGTTATACCAGAACGATCCGTGGTTTTCGCGGTTGGGCTGGTAGTACTGCATGAGGGATGGAAGAGTGTATTTTTCGTGCCACTCGTAGGTGTAGGCGCGCTCGAGGTCGCGTCCTGCCGAGTAGATGACCATGGTGGGGTTGAGGACGGTGCCAGCCTTCACCCATTCTGCAATGAGCGCGTTCCACTGGTCGCTGCCCCGGGGATAGATCTTGTTCCAGTTTCTTGCGACCTCGCCGAAGCGCATCTGCTCATCGCTGTAGTTCTGATCCGTGGGATAGTCCTGGAGGGCTGTGTTGTTCAACAGTGACTCGAAGAGGCCGTAGCTGTGGGTGACGGTTCGAAGGCCGAGGCGCGTTGCGTCTCTGGCGGTGAGGCGAGGCTCGCTCTCCTGTCCGAGGTGTGCCAGCGACCCGAGTTTGTATTTCTTCGCTTCGTCGAGAATGGCGGCGACTACGTCTGGATCGCCGCCGAAGAATTTGACTCCGTCCACGCCCTTGCCGGCGACGAATTGGACCCACTGGCGGCCGAGTTCCGGTGTCAGGGTCGCCTGAGTCTTCCAGCCGTCTCCGGTGAACGTGGGCTGGTAGACATAGATGTGGGGCGCGGTGATTTCGTTCTTCGCGCTGCGATCGCGCTCGCGGAGCGCCCAGTCCAAGGGGCCTGCGGGTACGCCCCGGACTGTGGTGACACCGCTGGCGAGCCACAGCTTGTTGACGTATTCCGCTTCGGGCGCCTTCTTTGCGTCGCCATAGTGAACGTGGGTGTCGACAAAACCAGGCATAAGGTACATGCCGGTTCCGTCGATCTCGCGGGTGCCCTTGGCCGGGCGGCCCTTTTCTTTGATGGGGACGTGGGGTACGCCGACAGAGACTACATCGATGATGCGATCGTGTTCGACGACGATGTCCATGGGGCCTTCGGGGGCCGCTCCTGTTCCGTCGATTACGGTGATGCCGCGAATGACCAGGCGATCGTAGGGGCCGCCTCCGTCTTTGGGTGTCCGGTTGGGGGCAGGGGAGACGCCACTCTGAGCAAATGTTTGGGCCTGAGCTGTGAGGAGCAACGCGAACAACGAAATTTTGAGTATCGTCGCTCTGTTGGAAATTCCTGTCATTTGTCTCGGTCCTCCGGAGTGCTGGCCTTGGAAATATCGAATGGCAACGGTGTTTTATGAAATTCTTCTCTGTGTACAATTCTGGCTGGGTTCAAAGTCCAACTCTTTTGAAAACGAAGTTCGAAGCAGATTCGTGCTGTGCCGCAATCTGTCCCCCGCATTCAAGGTCAGGTTTGACGGCAGATTTTCGATGGAGAAGTTGAATGGGCTCGTCAATGGACACAAGGCAGCACCGAAGTATCTCACGGGAAGAAACCGCGTTAGAAAGAAAATACTGAAAAGGGGACTGCATGAAGCTGCTGCGTGTTGGAAACGTCGGAGAAGAACGGCCTGCGATCGTGGACGCGGACGGAGTGCTGCGCGATCTGGCGGGTGTCGTTGATGATATTGCGGGAGCGACTCTGTTGTCGGAATCGCTGGCGGAGTTGCAGAAGATCGATCCGAAGGAATTGCCGCTGGTTCCGGGGGTGCCGCGGGTTGGTGCGTGTGTCGGCGCAGTGGGGAAGTTCATCTGCATCGGGTTGAACTACTCAGATCATGCGGCCGAGTCGGGCATGGCTGTTCCTGTGGAGCCTGTGGTGTTTATGAAGGCGACGTCTGCTATCTGCGGTCCATATGACGACGTGATGATTCCGCGTGGGGGCGAGAAGACGGACTGGGAGGTGGAGTTGGGTGTGGTCATCGGTAAAGAGGCGCGGTATGTGACGGTGCAGGATGCGCTCTCGCATGTTGCCGGCTACTGCGTGGTGAACGATGTGTCGGAACGGGCCTTTCAGTTGGAGGGGACTGGGCAATGGGTCAAGGGCAAGAGTGCCGACACGTTTGGGCCGATTGGCCCCTGGCTGGTTACGGCGGATGAGGTGGCTGATCCTCAGGCGCTGAATCTGTGGCTGGAGGTGGATGGCCAGAGGTATCAGAACGGATCGACCGCGACGATGGTCTTTGGGGTGGCTTACCTGGTCAGTTATTTGAGCCGGTTTATGAGTTTGCAGCCGGGAGACATCATCTCGACGGGGACGCCTCCGGGGGTTGGCCTAGGGCAGAAGCCACCTGTGTATCTGCGGCCGGGCAATGTGATTCGGCTTGGGGTTGAGGGGCTGGGCGAGCAGCGTCAGACGGTCGTTCCGTGTTCGTTTCTGTAGATCAGCTTCCTCAGCGGCGCATTCTCTGTTAATAGTTCAATTTCGATGTAGCCGATTGTCATGCGCCGACATCATAGGCATCATAAGCGCGACGGAGGCGAAGATAGGATGGCCAAATGTTGGAGGTGCGTTGAATCCGCCGAGCAGTGGGGCGGCGGGAGATCATTTTGCGATGATAAAATCTCGGCAATTCTTGTTCTGCAGTCGCTGACCTCACTGAGGTGATCGTATTGTCAGACGTCGTTGCGCTTGCGGTGGTGTATCACTGGTCCCGGCTCACGGGCAGTGGAGTTGCACGGTCTCCGACGAACATCTTCGATCCTGCAGCGACCCCGGCGCACTCGATCTTCGGGCTGTCGATGCTGGTCCTATCAGTCACCCTGACTATCTTTCTTCTTGTCGCCGGCCTGCTGTTTTTTGTTCTGATTCGTTACCGGCAGCGCCCTTCGGATTCTGAAAGAGAGCCGGCGCAGGTATACGGGAGCAACCAGATCGAGCTTTCGTGGACGGTGATACCGATTCTGATTGTGGTGATGCTGTTCCTCTCGACGACACGGGTGATTCTGGATACGCAGGCTGCACCGAAACCTTCCGGCGCGCTGGACGTGACCGTGATTGGGCACCAGTTCTGGTGGGAGTATCGCTATCCGAAGCTGGGGGTTGTCACTGCAAATGAGCTGCACGTCCCTATCAGCGATCCGGCGAAGCCCACGCCGACGTATCTCTCTTTGTCGTCGGCCGATACTGACCATAGCTTCTGGGTGCCGCGCCTGGCGGGCAAAACGGACTTGATTCCGAACCGGCTCAATACGATGTGGATCGATCCGCAGGCGCCGGGGCTTTATCTTGGGCAGTGTGCGCAGTATTGCGGAACTCAGCATGCCAAGATGCTGCTGCGGGTGTACGCACAGTCGCCGGAGGACTTTGCTTCGTGGATCAAGCAGCAGCAGAGGCCGGCGGCGCAGGATCTTGCGGGTGGGTCTGCTGCGGCGGTGGAGGGGCAGACGGTTTTTATGCATAGCGCCTGCATCAACTGCCATACGATTGCGGGGACAGTCGCGACTGGACGCTTTGGGCCGGACCTGACTCATCTGGCGAGCCGGGACACGATTGCCTCGGGGCCGGTTCAGAACACTCCGGAAAATTTGAGGAAGTGGATTGCCGATCCGGCTTCGATGAAGCCCGGAGTGCTGATGCCCTCGATGCATTTGAACGATCACGATCTGGACGTGATTACTGCCTATCTGACAACGCTTCACTAACGCGGCGGGTTTCACTATTGCTCTAAGGGGAAGAAGCGCAGCATGGCGAATGCGACACCTGTACTCGAAGCCATCGATCAGACGCTGGAGGCAAAGCGGCGGCCCCCGCTGGATGTGGTGTACGAGTGGGTGTCTACGGTCGATCACAAGAAGATCGGCTTGATGTATATCGCGTACGCGCTGCTCTTTCTCCTCATTGGCGGCTTTGAAGCGGTGCTGATGCGGATTCAGCTTGCGGTTCCCAACAATCATTTCGTTTCTCCGCAGGCCTTCAACCGGCTATTCACGATGCATGGGACGACGATGGTGTTTTTCATGGGGATGCCGATCCTGTTTGGGTTCGGCAACTACCTTGTGCCGCTGATGATCGGCGCACGGGATATGGCGTTTCCGCGGCTGAATGCGTTCAGTTTCTGGATCTCCGCGTTTGGGGGACTGCTGCTGTACTTCAGCTATCTGGGGGGCGATGGGCTCTATGGTATGGGTTCTGCGCCGGATGTTGGGTGGTTCGCTTACGCTCCATTGACCGCGAGGGTCTTCTCGCCGGGACATAGCACAGACTATTGGACGCTATCACTCTTGTTGACTGGTATTGGAACCACGGGCACGGCATTGAACATTGTGACGACTACGATCTGCATGCGCTGCAAAGGGATGAAGTTTTCGCGCATGCCGCTGTTTGTCTGGCTAATGTTTGTGACGAGCTGCATGGTGTTCGTTGCGGTGAGTCCGCTGACAGCGGCGCAGATTATGCTGACGCTCGACCGCTACCTTGGCGCGCATTTCTTCGATACGCAGGCCGGCGGCTCAGCTGTGCTGTGGATGCATTTCTTCTGGATATTTGGGCATCCCGAAGTGTACATTCTTGTGCTGCCGGCGTTCGGCTTTGTCAGCGAGATACTTCCGGTCTTCTCGCGCAAAGCCATCTTCGGGTATCCGGCGATGGTGGCGGCAACGGTAGCGATTGGCTTTATCAGCCTGAGCGTGTGGGCGCATCACATGTTCACGGTCGGCATGGGGCCGGCAGGGAACACCTTCTTCGTGTTTGCGACGATGGTGATCTCAGTGCCTACGGGGATCAAGATTTTTAATTGGGTGGCGACGCTGTGGGGCGGAAAGATTATTTTCAAAGTTCCTATGATGTTCTGCATCGCCTTTCTGTTTCAGTTTCTTGTCGCAGGACTGACGGGCATCATGCTTTCGGCGGCTCCGTTCAACTGGCAGTTGAGCGGCTCGTATTTTGTGATTGCTCACTTTCACTATGTTCTGGTTGGTGCAATCGTTACTGCGCTGTTTGGCGCCTTCTACTACTGGTATCCGAAGGTGACGGGCCGGATGATGAGCGAGACGCTGGGGAAGTGGCACTTCTGGCTTTTCCTTATTGGATTTCATTTGACCTTCGACTTCATGCATATTCCGGGGCTGCTTGGCATGCCGCGAAGGATTTATACGTATGAGGCTGGCCGGGGATGGGATGGGTGGAACCTGATCGTTGGGATTGGGGCGCTGTTTCAGACAGTGGGCACTCTGATCTTCGTCTACAACCTAGTGCGGTCGTACTATCACGGCGAGATCGCCGGCCATGATCCGTGGGACGCCTGGACGCTGGAGTGGGCTACGCCTTCTCCGCCACCGGCTTATAACTTCGCCGTGGAGCCAACTGTCCGCAGCCGCCGGCCGCTGTGGGATCTTAAACATCCTGAAGATCAGGACGAGAACTACGAATGACGCAGACGACCAGTACGATTCCATTCAGTGCGCAGGTTGAGACGCCTTGGGTGCTGCCGCCTCGCGGTATCGCCGGGATGGCGTGCCTGATTGTTGCAGAGTCGGCGATCTTTATTATTTTTGTCGTCGCCTACATCTACTACATCGGCAAGAGCCTGAGTGGACCGACGCCCGCACAGGTGCTGGAGTTGCCGATTCTCGGCACCATCTGTCTGCTTTCGAGCAGCGCCACGGTTCACTTCGCGGTGAGTGCGTTGCGCAAAAACAATATTCGGAACTGCACGCTGTGGCTGGCAGGGACGGTTCTGCTGGGAGCGGTCTTCCTGATGTCGACGGCGCGGGAGTGGTATCACCTGATCCATGATTTCGGGTTGACGATTCGCACGAATCTGTTTGGCACGACGTTTTATTCGCTGGTGGGCCTGCACGCGACTCACGTTGTGATTGGGCTGATCATGCTGACGACCGCGCTTGCCCTGCTGCTGAGTGGGTTTGTGAACGAGAAACACGCGGAGCGGCTGGAGGTGTTGTCGCTCTATTGGCACTTTGTGGACGGCGTTTGGGTTGTGGTGTTTCTGGTTGTCTATGTTCTGGGGAGATAGGGTTCTGGGCAGATAGGTTTTCGAGATTCTAACGGACTGAGAGAGGAGGGAATTGGATGGAAGAGATCGGCGCTACACACGACCAGGGAACGATGCACGATCACTCGCAGCCAACCGGCACTATCCAACTTCCTGCGCCGACGGCGTGGCCGATGGTGCTTGCCCTGGGAATCTCGCTGATGCTTGCCGGAATGGTGACCCATTGGGCGATCAGTTTGCTGGGGTTGGTGATGGCTGTGCCGGCGATTGTAGGGTGGTTCTTCGAGGTGTTTCCAGAGGAGCATCATATTTATGTCGACGTGCATGCCGATGTTGTCGAGATCAAGAGCACACGCGAGACGCTTGCGTACCTGCCGATCGATGAGCGTCATCGCAAGCTGCTGCCAGTTGAGACGTTCAGCGTGATGTCGGGAGTGAAGGGCGGCATTGCGGGTGGACTGGCGATGATTGTGCCGGCGGCGCTGTATGGCCTCATCCGTTATCACAGCGTGTGGTATGCGGCGAACCTGCTGGCTGCGGGGGGCTTTGTCAGCTGGGCAGGCGAGAGCAACGCGTTTCTGGCGCAGTTCCATCTGAGGGGTCTGCTGGCCGCGTTGGCGATTCATGGGCTCACTTCCGTGTTGATCGGACTGCTCTACGGTGCGATGCTGCCGATGTATCCGAAGCGACCGATTCTGACCTTTGGGTTTATCGCGCCGTTTTTGTGGACGGGTATCCTCCGTTCGGCGCTTGGGATCATCAGCCCGATTCTGGATCAGCGGATCGACTGGTGGTGGTTTATTGCGTCGCAGATTGCCTTCGGATTGGTCGCGGGATTTGTCGTCAATCTGCAGGTGAAGGTGAGGACGCCGCAGTTTCAGTCTCTGCCATTCACGGTTCGGGCCGGAATTCACATCCTGGAAGAGGACAAGGATAAGGCTCCATGAGATTGGCATTTCTATCGTTTGCCTCGTTGTACGCTTTGGCTCTGGCAGGGCTTGCGCTGGTTGGCTGCAGTCGCATTCCTGGACGGCCGGGGCCGGGGCCCGAGGTGGTGCGGCCCGAGGAGGTACTCGATTTCCCTACGCTGTATAAGGCGAACTGCGTGGCATGCCATGGAGAGAATGGTAGAGATGGGGTGGCGATTTCGCTGGCGAATCCGGTGTATCTTGCGTTTGCCGGAGAAGACAACCTGCGCCACATTACTGCGAACGGAGTCTCTGGCAGGCTGATGCCTCCCTTCGCCAGGAGTGCGGGTGGTATGTTGACGGATCAGCAGATCGGTGTGCTGGCGCATGGCATGATGCAGCAGTGGAGCAAGCAGGAAGTTGTCGCCGGGTTGAGTATTCCGCAATACAGGTCTACGCTGACGGGTGATGGCGCTCGTGGGCAGCAGGCCTTTGGCATTTTCTGCGCACGATGCCATGGCGCTGCGGGCGAAGGATCCATTGGTGATGCGAAGAGCAAGACAGGGAAGATTGGTTCCATCGTCGATGGCTCGTATCTTGCGCTGATCAGCGATCAGGGCTTGCGCAGCATTATGATTGCCGGGCGGCCGGATGAGGGCATGCCGGATTGGCGCTCGGATGCTGCGCAGCCGATGACGGACCAGCAGATCACGGACGTTGTTGCGTGGCTTGCAGCGAAGCGCAGTCTTAATCCGGGTCAGCCGTATCCCACACAACCATGAACCCGTTTTGATTCACAAAGGCGAGAGGTCGCAGGAGCAGACGCGATGGACACGATCGAACAAAATACGCAAGAGGCGCAGCCTGTAAGGAGCGAACCGGAGAGTGTGCGAAGTGCTAAACACTCCCGGCGAGCCTTTCTGTTCAAGCTCTCCCTGCTGGTGAACGGAGCGGTTGGGGCGGTGATGGCGGTGCCGATCATCGGCTATCTTCTGGGGCCGGCGATGAAGAAGGGCTCGAGCTATAACTCCTGGGTCACGCTGGGGCCGCTGAGCAATTTTCCTGAGGGCGAGACGCGGCTGGTGAACTATCGCAATCCGGTGACGACCTCGTGGGATGGGCAGACAGGGGACGTTCCGTGCTGGGTGCGGCGAGTCTCGGGCACGACATTTCAGGTCTTCGCGATCAACTGCGCGCACCTGGGGTGTCCGGTGCGTTGGTTTGCGCAGTCGAAGCTCTTCCTTTGTCCCTGCCATGGGGGAGCCTACTATGCCGACGGTTCTCGCGCCTCCGGGCCGCCGGAGCGTGGGATGTTTGAGTACGAACATAAGGTGGTTGGGGACACGCTGATGATCAGCGCAGGCAAGATGCCGACGCTGGCGAATGAGGCGAGTGTTCAGCCTCCGCTGACGCAGATTGTAGGAGCTGGTTCTGCTGAACGGTTGGCGGTATTGGAACGGCCGGAACCGAGGTGTGGATCATGCCAGGGCTGAAACAGAGAGGCATCGAGATCTACAACTGGTTCGAGCAGCGGCTTGGGCTTGCTACGCCCATCCTCGAAGCCGTTGAGCATGAGGTTCCGGAGAACACCTCGAGCTGGTGGTACGTCTTCGGTAGCGCGGCGACGGTGCTTCTCGTGCTGCAGGTGATGACCGGAATTCTTCTCGCGCTGGTTTATACGCCTTCGGCCAGCCATGCGTGGAACAGCCTTGAGTTTCTCGACCACAATGTGAAGTTGGGATGGTTCCTGCGCGCCATGCATGGCTGGGGATCGGACTTTATGGTCGCCGTCGTGCTGATCCACATGGCACAGGTCTTCATCTTTGGAGCTTATAAATTTCCGCGCGAGCTGACCTGGATTGTCGGGGTGTTTCTGCTTCTAATGACGCTGGGCATGGCGTTCACCGGGCAGGTGCTGCGCTTCGATCAGGATGCGTATTGGGGGCTTGGCATTGGGGCGTCTATCGCCAGCCGGGTGCCGCTGATTGGCGGCTGGCTGGTGGACATGATGCTGGGTGGGCCAATCATTGCCGGACCTACGCTTACTCGTTTCTTTGCGTTGCACGTGTTCGTCATTCCAGGTGCTCTGCTGGCGTTGGTAGGCTTGCACCTCTGGATGGTTTTGCGGCTCGGCATTAATGACTGGCCGATGCCGGGGCGGATTGTGCGGAAGAGCACTTATGTTCGCGAGTATCACGAACTCACGAAGCAAACCGGTATTCCTTTTGTCCCGGACGCTGCGTGGAAGGATGCGATCTTCGCGGCGGCGATCATGTTGTCGGTTATTGCCTGCGCTCTCCTCTTCGGACCCTTTGGTCCCACGGGGCAGCCGGACCCGACCATCATCCAGACGGCGCCAAAGCCTGACTTCGCGTTTCTCTGGATCTACGCTGTTCTCGCCTATCTTCCTCCAAATCTTGAAACCCCGGTAATGTTTATCGCTCCGATGCTGGCTATCGGGGCGATGCTGCTTTTGCCACTGGTCGCCGGAGAAGGAGAAAAGCATTGGTCGCGTCGTCCGGTCGCGGTTCTGATGCTTGCGGTGATTGCCGTCACGCTTGGTGTCTTCACGCGGCTTGGCACGTATACGCCTTGGAGTCCGATTATGGATGCGTGGACGAGCGATGCGATTCCGGTGACTTACCTGCACGATCGCACACCGCTGGAGAGGCAGGGCGCGATCGTGTTGCAGAACAAGCAGTGCCGGAACTGCCATTCCATTGGCGGAGCCGGGGGGCTTCGTGGGCCGGCGCTCGATGCTATCGCGGCTCGCATGACAGAGGACCAGATGATTCGCCAGGTGCTGCAGGGCGGCGGCAATATGCCGGCGTATGGCAATGCACTGAATCCTTCGGAGACGACTGCGCTGGTGCGTTTTCTCACCACGCTGCGGGGTAGAGACCTGCCTCCTGCGACTGATGCGTCGAGACGCCTGGTTCTTTCCAGCGAGACGCCGGCGTCGTCGCCCAGGGAGCGCTAGCTCGCGTTTACTCTGATCCCATGCCTCCTGCGTATCGAGATATCTTTGCCGAGTGGTCTCCGCCGATTGTTCTGACGGGAGCGCTGATCCTCTGCGGCGTCATCTATGTGCGAGGGTGGTTCGCGATCCGCAAGACTCGTCCGGTTCAATTTCCAGCCTGGCGGCTTGGAGCTTTTTTGCTTGGGCTCGTTATGATCTGGGTTGCGATTGCTTCACCGCTGGATGGGTTTGCCGATGCGCTGCTGAGTGCGCACATGGTCGAGCATCTTCTCCTTATGTCCTTTGCTCCGCCGCTTCTTCTTCTGGGTTACCCGGTGGTTCCGTTGTTGCGCGGCCTTCCTCGCATAGTTAGGATTTACCTCCTCGGCCCGCTCATCCGTATCAAGGGGCTTCGCAATCTGGGCCACTTCCTGATTACGCCGCTGGTTGCGTGGCTGGCGATGAATCTGGTTTTCCTTGGCTGGCATGTGCCGGCTGCCTATGATTTCGCACTCGAGCATGAACGGTGGCATGAGTTTGAGCATCTGTGTTTTCTCGGGACGTCGATTCTGTTTTGGTGGCCGGTGATCCATCCATGGCCTACGCGCCAGAACTTTGCCGGATGGTGGCTGCTGCTGTACCTGGTGATGGCGGATATTGTGAATACGGTGCTTTCCGCGTTCCTCGCCTTCTGCGATCGGCCAGTTTACGGCTACTATCTTAAAGAGCCGAATGCGTTCCACATCTCGCCTCTCTCCGACCAGAGAGCCGGTGCGGTTGTGATGTGGGTGATCGGTTCGCTGATCTTTCTTGTGCCTGCTATAGTCCTCACTTTCAAGCTTCTGCAACCGAGAGAGCGGCATCTGATTTAGCTTGCGGGTATTATTCAGGGTTTACTCAGGATTCAGGCATGCGAAGCACTATCGAAGGACTGTTCAACGACGCCGCCGGCCACACTCGCAGGAAGATTGGTGGAGTTTATGGCGTGCTTCTTGCCTTCAATCTGTTGGCGTGGGTTTGGGCCTTCGTTGCGTTCCGTCACTATCCGGCGTTGTTGGGCACTGCATTTCTTGCCTACAGCCTTGGTCTTCGGCATGCGGTGGATGCCGACCATATCGCGGCGATCGATAATGTGACTCGAAAGCTGATGCAGGAGGGCAAGCGGCCAGTTGCGGTGGGATTTATGTTTTCGCTCGGCCACTCGACTGTGGTTGTGCTGGGGTCTGCGGCTATTGCCGCCACGGCGCTTTCGCTGCAGCATCGGATGGACGCGGTGAGGCACATTGGCGGCGTGGTGGGCACGCTAGCGTCGACGCTGTTTCTGTTTGGAATCGCGACGGTGAATCTGGTTGTGCTGCGTTCTGTCTATCTGGCGTTCCGGCGAGTTCGCCGCGGTGAACCCTACGTTGAGGAGGACTTTGACCTGCTGCTTGGCAGCCGCGGCTTTCTCTCTCGGTTATTTCGGCCGATGTTTGGGGCTATCAGCCGAAGCTGGCATATGTATCCGCTTGGTCTGCTGTTCGGTCTCGGTTTCGACACGGCGACGGAGATCGGACTTCTGGGGATCTCGGCTGCTGAAGCCTCGAAGGGTTTGTCGCTGTGGTCCATTCTGGTGTTTCCGACGCTGTTTGCGGCAGGCATGTCGCTGGTCGACACGACGGACAACATCCTGATGCTCGGGGCGTATGGGTGGGCGTTCGTCAAGCCAATTCGGAAGCTCTACTACAACATGACCATTACTCTGGTTTCGGCGCTTGTGGCCCTAGTGGTTGGTGGTATTGAAGCGCTTGGCCTGCTGGCCGGACAGTTTCATCGTCAAGGAATGTTCTGGGATCTGGTCGGCAAGCTCAACAAGAACTTCGGGACGCTGGGATACTGCATTGTTGCGCTGTTCGCGCTGTGCTGGTGCGTTTCCATCTGGATCTATAAGTGGCGGCGATTTGATGATCTTGAGCTGGAGACTTAGGCAAGTCTTCCATTTCGCAAAAGCGTTCTTCGCGATCAGCTCTTCAAGAAAAAAAGCCCCCGAGGATGGGGGCTAATCCGTTGCTCACTTGATGAGTGAATTGCGATCGGTTACTACTGCAAAGTTAGAGAGACTCTACCGTGGGATGGTTGCCGGCGGGTTTGTAGCTGCATCACGCAAGTGTTTGATATGAGTGGAAAACACAGGACTTTTTTCATAACTCAATAGCTCTGAATCGGCAAAGAAGCGATTCAAGCCGGTGGGCTAAAGAGAATTCCTGCTGATTTGTCCCGAATCCCCGCAGTTCACGGATTCATCTAACGGACGATAGCGATTATGGAGACCTAACGCGGTGGCTGCCTTTTGCGAATGCTGTGGAGCAGAGATTACGTTGAGAGCTGAAGCTTGTCCTGCTTGCGGCGCGCTTCAGCATGGAATGTTGCAGCCTGACCTGCTTCCGTTGGGCGTTGAGATGGATCCGTCTGGGGAGGACCCGGAGTGAAGTTGCGTAGGCTCTTATTCGGGAGCATCTCTTAACCGCCTCCTTATTTTTGCCCTTTTGCGACGGCGATCCACTTGTCAGCATTGCCAAGAGTCTTGCAACCCGCCGAAACCTGCAATCACGGTAGGGATCAATTCAATCACGGGCAAGAGGTGCGCATAAGCGCTATCGTTGTTGTTGGGTCGCGAGCGGCTTAGTCGGAAGCGACCCGGTTTGCCTTCTCGACCGCGGCGGCCAATCAAATTAGATTGACGCGATTCAGAATACGCCCTTGGAAAGGCGGAATTGAGGAGGGAGTTTCCTCAGTGCGGCTGGAGAATTGACCTTTGGTCGTTTGGGATCGACGCAGGTGATGAGCAACGGAGGATCCATGGTGTCGAGATTGGCGACAGTGCGTTCTTAGTAGCGTGCAAGCATGGAAGCCATCAGGAAGGCGAGCTACTGGAGTGCTTTGCTGGGATCGCAGGTTGGAGAGCTGATTCCGTGCTTTTTGAATTGAGAAGGTATCCTCTCTGGCGGTTATGCACTCTGAATGGATGCACGTCCTTGGGTTGCCATTTTCTGAACGGGGGCATCCGATACAGGCAGGAGGAGAACGACATGCGCGTTTCTACTGATACGGGGAGACGGATTCTGCTTGGCTGCATATTGATTGGGGTGTGTTCTCCGGTATGGGCACGTTTCCAGCCGGTAAGCTGCAAGAACGCGTTCACCGAAGAGCAGGAGATCGCCGAAGGGGGCAAAGTGGCGGCGCTGGTGTATTCGCAGATGCCGGTACTGCCAGATAGTGCGCCCGTGTCACAGTACGTACGACAGCTTGGAGGGCGGCTGGCGAATTACGCGCCGGGGTATAAGTGGCCTTATAGCTTTCACGTGGTGGCGGCGGAGGATATCAATGCGTTCGCACTGCCCGGCGGGTCGATCTTCGTAAATCTCGGCACGATACAGGCGGCTGAGACAGAGGCGCAGTTGGCAGGAGTGATGGCGCATGAGATATCGCACGTTGTGATGAGGCACTCGACGTGCAATCTTACAAAGCAACAGAAGTATGGGACGTTTGCCGGTCTCGGACAGCTTGGGGCGGCGATTCTATTGGGCAATGGTGCGCTCGGATCGGCTGTTTCGCAGGGAATCGGAATCGGCGCGGGTCTTGGATTTCTAAAGATGTCGCGTGATTACGAGAAGCAGGCGGACCTGCTGGGCGCGGGGATTCTTTATGACGCCGGGTACGATCCACGCGGGCTGCCGCAGTTCTTCGAGTCGATTCAGGCTAAGTATGGCGCGGGCGGGGCACAGTTCTTGAGCGACCATCCCAATCCGGGGAACCGGACCGAGTATGTGAATGCGGAGATTGCCACCCTGCCGCCGCGTACCGGTGCGAAGGTAACATCGCCCGAGTTTGCGAGGGTTCATGAGCTCGCAATCAAGGAAAAGACCTATACAGCAAAAGATGTGCAGGCCGGAGTCTGGAGGCAGACGGGACACTATGCTGCTGCCGTTGGCGGGCCAGCGCAGGTGATCAGTGCGCCGGCAGTTGTGCAGGCAGGCGGTTCAGTGCGGTTGAGCCGGAGTGCGCTGGGGATTGACGCCCCCATGGCGGTTTATCAGGGGCGTAGGTTCTCAATTAACTACCCGGCGAGTTGGCAGAAGGGTGAGGGGAAGGACGGCGGTGTGGCCTTTGTGCCACCGAACGGCGCGGGAGAGGCGGGAATGTCTTATGGGGTTCTGATTGATACAGTGCGGCCGCAGAATGGGGTTCCGGATGAGGCTTCTTTGGCGCGGGCTACCGCGGCGCTCGTCCAACAGCTTAGTCAGCAGAATGCCGGGTTGCAGCAGGTAGGGCAGATGACGTCTTTGCGTCTCGGCGGACAGGCTGCAAATGCAGTGGAACTGCGGGGACGGTCTCCTGTAGTGGAAGGTGGTTCGGCGCTCGCGGAACGCGATTGGCTGGTGACGGTGGCTAGGCCAGATGGGGACTTGACTTACATGGTTTTTGTATCTCCGGAGGCGGATTTCGCTATATTGAAGCCACTCTATTCAGCGATGGCGCAGAGTTTTCACACACAATAGAAGAGTAGTTCGTGGCAACGGATCTCGTGATTTTAAACAGAACCTTCGGATAGCGTGCACGTCGCCTGACCGCCACTAACGAGCCTCGGGCGGACAACAGAATTTCGACCACTCAAAAACGGTAAGTCGCAGCGTTGAGAGTGTGAATTTCGTCGGGTACGCTGCACGCTGCCACTGTGCCTCTATTGCTAAATTCACGAGGCTTTCACGCAAGACCGCCCTGCATCTAATGGAGTGTCGCGCGCGGAAGGAGGAGGAACGGTGAATCGCGTTCTTCTCGTCGGTGGAGCATGGTCGCTCTGCCTCTTGTCTTCCCTAACCCGAGCTGCACCCGGACAGACTGTCAGCGCTGTGCCAAGTTTGGAATTGAGCCGCTATATTGGCACTTGGCACGAAATAGCGCGTTTTCCCAACAAAGTCGAGAGGAAGTGTGTGGGTAGTCCAGTGGTATTGCTCGCGCCCGGAGACAAGTCGGATCGGTTCCAAATCGTTACGTCTTGTCAGACGAGCGATGGCATTCCGGATGCTAAGAATGCTGACGGCAAAATTGATAAGAGTGGCGGCGGGAAGCTGAAGATCACTTACACCCGGCCATTTGCGAAGAAATACTGGGTCCTAGCGGTTGGAGGGGCATATGACTGGGCGCTTGTCGGCGACCCGAATCACAAATCTCTTTGGGTACTCTCAAGAACAAGCAAAGTGAGCTCGGAACTGCTCTATGAGATCGAGAAAAGAGCGGCAGCGCAAGGTTTCGATATGGCCAAACTGGTTATCAATTGATAGCAACGTCAGTAGTCCGGCGAGTTCAATGACTTCTATGACCCATTAGCTGGTGTCGGTAAGGTGGCCCGTTATACGTGCGGAGCCCATAGATTGGAGTTCCTCGGATGCGCTGGAGCGCTCGCCGAGTGCCTCGGCGATTTTCAAGAACTGAGGCTGGCTGCGAAATCAAACTCCGCTCTGGGTACGAAACAGCCCTATATGCCCTTCTGTGAAGCTCAAGCTGGCTTGAACAGCAGAGGTTCCTGAGGGTTGCGCCCACAGCGTGTTCCGATGACGGCGAAGCCGACTTGACCTTTGGGGTCGACCGATAAGTGGCAGAATCGATCTCTCGTAGACCTGTCGTTCAGGGTAGGCGAACTCGAGGATTCGGCACTCGTTGGGGGGCAAGATCCTAACGTACGGGCATCAGCTTGTCGCTAGCCTTGCTTATCTGGAGAACTGCAAGCCTCCAAGATCACCACGGGACCTGCCTGGCCACCGGCTGCTCGCGCTCTCATTTTGGAAGCCGGAGAATATCTGGCACTTTACTCACATGAACGGAAAGACGAGGAAGCCCTGACTTTCCAGCCTTCCTGTTCGTGGCAATATTGGTGGTCATTGGTGCATTGGCGCCGGCCAAGAATTGCAGTTCGTTGTCAACTCTCGGCCAATTGGGGTTTGGGCCTATAATTCCGACCAATGATGGGGATGGCCATTTGTGGCGAGGACCATCCGGATTTGGAGTGTGTCTCTTTGCAATTGACATGCTCCGCAGCATTTGCGGCACGGCTGGTTGGTACTGATTGAGATTGTTGTATATCGTCCGCTCGACAGGACTCGGCCTGGAACAGGACCTTTGGCGAAGAGTCGAGGAACTCTTTCACGCGGCGCTGGAGCGGGCGCCGGGTGCGCGGCAAACATTTCTCGACGGGACTTGCAATGGAGACATCGACCTGCGACGACAGGTCGATCTACTACTGGCGAAAGAAAAACAAGCCGGAAGTTTCCTGGAACGACCTGCAATTGAGACCGTGACTGCCATACTGACGGTCGCGGGGTCTCTGGTTGGCCAGCAATTCGGACCAGATCGTGTCTGCGATAGGTGCCGGCGGAATGGGCGAGGTATATCGGGCGCATGATCGTAAGCTCGGCCGCGACGTCGCCATCAAGACACTGCCTCATGAGTTCGCACGCGACCCGGAGCGGCTATCTCGTCTCCGTCGCGAAGCTCGCACGCTGGCTTCCCTGAATCACCCCAACATTGCCGCGATTTATGGCCTGGAGGAGTCCGAGGAGGCGGACTGTCTGATTATGGAGTTGGTCGAGGGGGAGATGTTGCGCGGTCCCCTCCCTGTTGGAACCGCGCTCAACCGTGCATGCCAGGTGGCGTCGGCACTGGAAGCGGCGCACGACAAAGGAATCATTCACCGAGATTTGAACCGGGTAATGTGAAGGTCACTCCCCAAGGGACCGTGAAAGTGCTGGACTTCGGGCTGGCAAAAGCGATCTGGTGGCCGGAGGGGAGCCGGGAGCTCTCGCGGTTGGCGGCCGTGAGGGACGTGGACTCCGTCGCCGGGCAGATTGTCGGTACGCCTGGGTACATGAGTCCGGAGCAGGCGCGCGGAAGAGACGTCGACAAGCGGACGGACATCTGGGCTTTTGGATGTCTGTTATATGAGTTGCTCACGGGCAAGCGGGCATTTCCGGGCGAGACTCTACAGGATACGATTGCGTCGGTGCTGGAAGGCGAGCCGAACTGGCAGGGCCTACCGGCGAAAACCCCCGCGCTTGTCCGCGAACTGTTGCGGCAGTGTCTTCAAAAGGATCCCGCGCGGCGGTTACACAATGTCGCGGACGCTCGAAGAACGATCGAGAAAGCGCAGCGTGGATGGAACCGCTGGCGAGTCACCGCGATTGCGGCAGCCGCGTTAGCGATGCTTGCCATTGGCGGCGCTGCCTTATGGCTGCGGAACGCGACACACTTGCCTGGCCGCTCGCAGTGGGATCTCCTTACGAAGTTGCCCGATTCGGTAGTCGAGCCAGCGCTTTCACCGGATGGCCGGACGCTGGCATTCATTCGCGGCGACTCTACGTTCCTTGGAATAGGCCAGGTCTACGTCAAGAGACTTCCCGATGGTCAGCCGGTACAGCTGACGCACGACAGCATGCATAAAATGAGTCCGGTGTTTTCACCGGATGGCTCACGCGTCGCGTATACAGCCGAGGACCTCCAGTTTAGTTGGGACACCTGGGTGGTTCCCACTCAGGGCGGTGAGCCGCGACAATGGCTGCGCAACGCCTCCGGATTGGTTTGGTCGGGCCCGCACCAGGTGCTCTTTTCGGAGATGGAGATAGGGAAAGGCCCCCACATGGGGATCGTAGCGGCCGAGGAGAGCCGGCTCGGAGAGCGTAAAGTTTACTTTCCCGTCGATGCCCCCGGCATGGCGCACCGGTCCTACCCGTCACCCGATGGGAAATGGGTGCTTCTAGTCGAAATGAACCGTGACCATGTTTGGGTCCCTTGCCGCCTGTTTCCTATGGACGGCTCTTCGAATGGCCGTCCGGTCGGGCCGCCCAAGGCTTCCTGCACCTCTGGCGCGTGGTCGCCCGACGGGAGATGGATGTATTTCTCGTCCGAAGCCGGAGGACTGTATCACATCTGGCGGCAGCGTTTTCCTGACGGCCAACCACAGCAAGTGACCTCCGGGCCAACCGAGGAAGAAGGCCTGGCCATGGCACCGGACGGCCGCTCCTTTGTCACCGCGGTGGCGCTGGAGAACGTTTCAGTGTGGATTAGCGATGCGCGCGGCCAGCGGCAGATTTCGCTGGAAGGGAACGCGGCTGACCCTAAATTCACACCGGATGGTAAAAAGCTATGCTACCGCATAGTAACCAAGACCCCGAATGAATTTCAGTTTAGTAGAGAGGCAGGTGAAGTGTGGGTAGCCGACCTGGAATCCGGACGTTCCGCGCCACTGGCACCTGGATTCCAGGCGGCCGCATATGACATCTCCGGGGACGGCGGACAAGTTGTGATGGAGGCAGAGGATCGCGAAGGAAAACCGCGGCTCTGGCTAACGTCGTTTGAACGGCAGGAGCCGCCCCACCCGATTCCGAATGTGGAGGGCCGACAACCCAGCTTTGGTCCCGGCGAGATCTTCTTCCGTGGCACCGATGGGATCGACGGCTTTGTTTACCGAGTTCGGCCGGATGGGACGGGAATGCGGAGAGCTCTCGAACAACCCATCCTCACGCTGTACACCGTTCCCGATAGGCCAACTGACGCAAAGGCTTAAGACATTTGAAACCCCGCTCAGCCCAAGGCTGAACGGGTTTATCTCTTGGTGGCTTAAACAGCTTGCTGGACGTCTAGTCCTGGCCTTGAGAACCTGACCCAATAGTAAGAGTGCCCTGGTAACAGAAATCGCCGCCATCGCCTTTTTGTGCGTTAATGACGCCGCAGGGGCTGATTATCTGGTATTGCCCACGCACTTGTGCTCCCTTCATAGGCCCATCCGTGACGACGCCGCGAATCACGGCTGTGCCCGTCAGGAAGTCTTCCGTCACATAGTTGTGCGCGGTAAATTGGAAAGCCCCGCCGTTGATGTGGTAAAGAGCATCGATAATATCACCATTGGTCGTAAGCTTGACGTTAAGAACTTCCCCGGCAAAAAGACCGGCGCCAGCATCGCCACTGACAACGCCCGCCATGTTCGGAAAGTTAGTTACCGATTTCGTGAAGATGACTTCGACGCGGCCACGAAATTTTCCTTTACCTCCGGATGTTGCAAGCTGACTGCCGGCCAGGGCAGGGGGGATGTTGAGTAGGAGTAAAATCGCGATCACGAACGACGCGAAGAGTTTCCGATTACGAATAGGTTTCATAAGTCTCCTTTAAGTGACGGGTGGCGGCGTGAAAATCAAGCACCACCCTGGACAACGGGTAAGCGCTGATGCGACTCTGTGGGCCAAGGACTAAAATCAGTTTCCTCCTACCTGTTATTCCGTGAGCGGGAGGGAAAAAGGGTCACCGAACGGAGTCTTTTATGGCTAGCGAGGCAGCGCCATGACCGTCGAGGGGTCCACGGGATATCAGCGGGCTGGTTGCTGCGTGGGGCAGAGGAGAGGAACAGGCGCTCAACAGCCTGATGCCCCTCGTTTACTCCGAGCTGCGGCGAATTGCCAGGCGGCACTTGGGATGTCGTCCGCCCGGCCAGACCTTGGAGTCGGCCGCTTTGGCTAATGAGGCTTATCTCAAATTGGTTCGCGCAGGGGGTGTGCACTGCGAAAGCCGCGTGCACTTTCTCGCACTCTGTTCCCAAATCATCCGGCGCATTCTCGTGGACCACGCGCGCAGTCGCGGGTATGCCAAGCGAGGTGGAGGGGCCGTGCAGATACCGTTGGATGAGGAAGTGATTGCCGCCGAGACACACCAGGTCGACGTCCTGGCTCTTGATGAAGCTCTGACATCATTGTTTGAGTTCGATCCTCGCAAAGCCCGAGTGGTAGAGTTGCGTTACTTCGGCGGATTGAGTGTTGAGGAAACTGCGGAGGTCCTGGGAATTTCGCCGGAAACCGCTAAGCGCGATTGGAAGACGGCCAAGGCTTGGTTGTTTGGAGAACTGTCTGGAGAGACAGACCGTAGGGGCTCCTAACGGGTTGGACCGGCAGTCTGCATTTCTGGGAACGTCTCTCACGCATGATCGTGTGCACCCTTTTTGTTGATGAACGTGAACTTTGCGCGGCCCGCCCCCAATGTCAGTGGGTGGATCGTCGGCAATTCCGTCGAAAATCACCTCCTCCAGAGTTGGATCCGCGAGTTTTATGCTGGAGCTTCGTTTGCATAAGTGATCTGGACGTTGTAGCCAAATTTACGAAGTTGTTTCGCCAGGTATTTGGCACGATAGATGAGGAGCTTTGGTTCGGATTCGATGCCTTGCTCGATGTAGCGGATTCCCTGAGGAAGAATCTTCCAGACCAAGCGGGATAGGCGATGTGCGATGGCCCAGACAGCGGACTGATAACCAGACGCGGCAGCGGGCAGCAGCATGAGCGGCCTGGTTGAGCACGCGGCGCATGTGCCCGAAACCAAAGATCGGTATCGAGACTTGTTCGTCCACCTGTAGAAGTGATGCGTCCTCACCGGGTGACGTGAAGCCCTCCAGGAAGACGTCTCCGGTTCCCGGAACGACTCTCAGGGTGAACCGGTCCGCCCCGGGGTCGTCCGTGCTATTGAAGTAGAGTCGAGACATATCATGCAACCTTTAGATATCTTGTAGCTTGCCCCACGCACTTCAGGAGGTATTGGGAGAAAATCAAGTTTCTCCGAATCTGTGTCAGCCATACCTAAGAACTGAATGTCTTCGTTTATGCCTTCGCGAATCATGAAAATGGGATTAGCATGCGCTGAGCCCTCTACCAGAAGCAGCAGGATCGTAGCTAATATGGTTGCCAGGCGTGTCATGTTCGACCTTATGGAAAGAAGTCGAATAAGACAATCTCAACAAGACCATTTGATTTCTATGGAGGTTCGGTAGCAGGCGCGCTACACGAACGATTAGCTCTCATCCTCCACCTGAAGGACTACGATTGTTGGGTTGGGATTGACAACCGTGGAGGCGACCCGCGTCCAGTTGTCGATATACTGTACCCTTACGATTCAGACAAGATGAAGATTCCTGCCAACCCTAAAGTCGGCAATGTGGAGAATAACGGACCTGACATGCTGAATGAGCCCGATGACCTGCGCTGGTAAATAGACCTCGACATATCTCGCGCGCGGATAGTCCAATTCGACCGACGCTCGCGATTCAGGCACCAAATATGATTTCAAAGGCGTATAGAGTCCCCACAAAAGTCCCCACAGTCCATTGCTGACCCTCCAGATATGTTGTTGAGGAGTTGGAGGCGCGGGTCGGGATCGAACCGACGCATAAAGGTTTTGCAGACCTCTCCCCGTCGCCTAAACCATTGAAAAAGCTCGCCAATTCCGTCGAATGCAGCACCGAAATTGGCCAAGTTTTCCATGGTTTTTCGCCTTATTGACAACCATTTTGACAACCACAGTTCGTGCCCCCGAATGAACATTTTGGCGATTCACCCGCTTCTCGATTGTGATCAATCACCCCCGATCTATCTGGTGTCGGCTCGATGGGTCGTGCCAACGGATGCATCATGCATCCACCCGTCCTCTCGGTCAAATTCCTCATGAGACGTACTTCGACGTCTTGTAGACGACGGCTTCGAAGGTCTCTCGCCACCGGTCACTGATCGCCCCATCGAGCTTCAATCTGCCTGATGCCGGTCTGTTTCCAGGCCTCGTCGATCGTTGGGGAGTAGACGGTGAGTTCGAAGAGTGTCATACCCTTCTGAGAGCTCTCCGGAAGGGTCCGCTCGTACTCCTCCTGAAGCTCTGTCTTTAACGCTGCCGCGAGTAGGTGGAGCTCTGTTTCGTTGGCCGCTGTGCTTGGAAGTACCTAAAGGTGCTGCAGGATCCGGAGGCCGTTACTGCTGATTTTCTGGAGGCGTTGGAGCCCCTCGTGTCGGGTCATGATCGGTTCGCTCTGCTCCTATTATCCCTTCTGAGAAAGCCGTTCATGCAAAACCACGTAACCGCTATGAAAATCGCCAGGCGACGAAGACCAAAGCGGGTGTAGCGGTAAACTTGCACTATGAAGGAAGGCGCTAAGCTGTACGCACGTCAGATCAATTATGGCCAGTCGGAGATTTGGCTGGAGGCAGATGGAGTCGAACCCAGACGCCAGACGATTTTTCAGTAACGTGCTGATTCCAAAAGTCGCTAGAACGGCGAGAATGGCCCAAAACGCGTATCGGCGGTACAAATCTGCCACAGGGTTTTCTGCGTATTCACGCTAGGAACCTCACCTTTGAATCCCTTCCAATGTTGTTCCAAGCTCCACATGTATCTTTTTTGCCCTTCCATGATTCCGTGGAGGCGACAATGGATGACACAAGTTTATCCAATTGCTGCGCTTTCGCGCGGAAGACTTCGAAAGTCCATTTGCCGTAGCTCTGCCTCGGGTGCGATTCATGTGGTCAGATAACGAGACTGCCGATGATTTATTAGGCTTTCAGGTCCACGCGGATCTTATCCGCTCGGTGGTCACTGATGCCAAGATGCTGCCCGTAACCATCGGCGTTTTCGGCGATTGGGGTGGCGGGAAGACCAGCATCATGAAGATGCTGGAGCGCGACCTCGATCCAGAGCATTGGGCGGAGGGCAGTTCTGAACGTCTGAACTACGAGAGAGCAGCCGTCATCTACTTCAATGGCTGGCAGTTCGAGGGCTATGACGATGCCAAGGCAGCCATTCTCTCGTCAGTCCTGCTTTCGTTGGGCGACCACAAACGATTTGGGCCAAAAGTCCGCGACAAGGCGCTAGACCTTTTGAAGTCCGTCGAATGGATGAGGGTGGCGCGGTTCGGATTTAAGCACATCGCTCTCCCCGCAGCAGCGGCCTTTGCAACGGGGGGTGTGGCCGCTATCCCTGCAGTCCTTGGTGTTGCGACTGGACTTAGCCAGCCGAAAGGTAGCGAAAAAGCGGGAGCGGAGGAGAAGGGCGAAGGCGCTGGTTCAAAAGCAAGGAGAATGAACATGCCATCGATGTGAGGACATTCCGTGAGCGATTCGAGAAGATGCTCAAGGATAGCGACATCGACAAGCTGATTATTCTGATTGACGATCTAGACCGCTGTAGCCCAGAGCGCGTTATTGAGAATCTGGAAGCCATCAAGCTCTTCCTCAGCGTATCTGGTACCGCGTTCATCATTGGCGCCGACCCGAGGATTGTGGAACATGCGACCGGTACCCAAATCCGAAGCTGATCGCTGGTAAAGCGAAACGAGCGGGTGTGACCGTTATTGCAGTTACGAATCTGCCAAGCCATTTCAGAGACGGGTTTCTCCCAGCCTCTCAGTTGCCGAATGTTAGGCTTTCGCTTGGCCTCCACCCGTTGCTGGCTCCTCACTCCGAGTTCGAGTGTCGACTCTTTTGTGAGCTACTACCCAAGACTTCTTATGTCGGTGAAATCGACCTCGACTTTAGCAAAGAAGGGTCTGCGACAAGGAACGCCCAACTCGCATCCTTCGGTTTTGTTCTCAAACACGTCGGAAACTCGGGAAAGGTCCTTTCCATACATTCTAGGAAAGCCGAGCGCGAGACTCTCAATCTTCTCGATGAGCACAATGTACGTGCAGCTACCTTTCACTGGTTTACAGGCGACACCCCCGCACTCCAACAGGTGATTGATCCTGGACACTATCTTTCCATCAATCCCGCCATGCTTTCTTCGAACAAGGGGCGAGGCATCATCGAAAGGATCCCCAGGGATCGAGTTCTTTTTGAGACGGACGGACCATATTGCAGAGTCGCAAAGACCCCTGCGGGGCCTTGGGACGTCGCTGGGGTTGCCAGAGGACTTGCTACCCTTTGGGAGTGTTCTGTAGAGACAGTGACTCTGCAGGTCGGTCGGAACTTTCGGCAGATGCTTGTTGATCGACAGACGAATTGATTTGGTTGGGTGCGCTTACCTTCGATTTGGACGCTAAAGGGTTGGCAACGATGCGACAAGCTGCTCGCAAAGGTTGCGCTCCCGTTGATAAGGATCAGCGGCGAGAATTTTCTCTTCAGGTGACAGCTCGTTGAGGAATGAGAACCCACGAACACAGTCACGGGTGATTCTTTCTTTATCGATCTCGGTGGTTCGACGGGTGAGCTGACGAAGATCGTCCCAGTCAAAGTCGTTTCCGCCAACAAACTTTCGATTCAACTTGGCGGGATCGAACGCATCATGCGCTTGCCAAAGCTTGACAATCAGAAGCCGGCGGATTTTCGCTTGGTTGTGCGGACGAGCGGCAAACATGCCGAGATCGTAAATGTCGCGGGCCTTGTTGCGCTGATAGCAGGAGCGGAGCTTTTCTGCCAGGATTTCGTCGAGAGAAAGACAGCGGATTTCCGCGGGCGCAAATGGAAGGTGCTGAAAATAGCTTTGCGGTACTTGCGCCATCATTGCGGTAGGCAGCGTGGGAGTCTCCCGGACACTGACCTGTACCTGTCTGCGGAAGATGATCCTCGGGAGCCAAGGCAGGTTCTCAACCGACCTTGATTTCACCGGCCTTGAAGAGCACCACCACGAAGATGTCATCCTCGAAATGATGCACGCCTTCGATCAGCCGTTCCATGGCATCCAGTTTTCGTTGGGAATGGAAGATTACTACCAAACGCAGGATGGGCTCTCCTGGGGAGCGAACCCTACATACGCACACGCTTGGAACGCAAGCGATAACAGCGAAGTTAAGCTATGCGCTCACGCCTTCGGCGGTGATGCCATGATCCGCGGCGAAGATATAGGCAGCTTTGTTGCGAGGCAACGCAAGATGTTCGTGTCGGATCGCCACCAACTGAGCGGCGAGGTCTTCTAGCCTGCCAAGACTGCCTAGGGGTTTGGTGAGCGTATCCAGACGTGCACGAGCGCGAGTTCGCCAGGTCTCGTCCGGAGGCTCAATTCCGCGGATCAATTCTGTCACTACCCTTGCACTGAGCGGCGTCATTGGGGCACCAAATTCGAAGTTCGACTGGCGATGGCTGCCTCGACGAAACTGCGAGCGATGGTTGGCTCCGCGCGAAAGTGCAGATGCACGTAACTCGCAAGCATATTGCCCAGGCGATAGCCTTCACTCTCCGTACGGCCCGAAAGTGAGTATTGGAGGTGATAATTCGTCGCGACGTGAAATTCATTCGAGATGCGAGAGTAATGGAAGCTATGTCCGCGCAGCACTGTACCTGCTTTACCGAGCAGGCAATCGTTGGTCAATTCCACATTGACGTATCCGAAGCCGACGAGTCTTCCGGTCATCTCGATTTCGAAGGGCAGTACATCTGCCATCGGATATATGGTTCCGTCGCGCGTCGTGAGTTGCTGCGACAGGAAGATCATGCCTCCGCATTCGGCGTAGACAGGACGGCCGGTTGCGACAAATTCTCGAATCGCCGAGAGCATTGCGGCGTTCTCGCTGACTCGAACTGCATGAAGCTCAGGGTAGCCGCCGGCGAGATAAAGAGCATCGAGATCCGGTGGCAGACATTCGTCGTGGATCGGGCTGAACGGCACAAGGGCGGCACCGTTCTCCTGAAGGAGATCGAGGTTGTCTTCGTAATAGAAGGAAAATGCCTGATCGCGCGCTATTCCGATGCGAATCTGTTCTCTCGTTTGGCGAAGCACTGGAAGAGCTTCAAGTTTCATCTCCAGTCCACATTCCAAATCCATAAGAAGGGGAATGTCCAGGTGCTTATTCGCAAGGTCGGAAAGAGTATCGATCAAGCGATCAAGCCCTTCGCCGGTCTCGCCTTCTTCCGCCGTCTGCAAACCGAGGTGTCTCTCCGGGATCGCAATTGTGGGCTCTCGGGGCAGCCAACCGAGGACTGGAGTCTTACAGGCAGATTTGATCGAAGCTTCCAACATGCGAAAGTGACGATCGCCTGCGACACGATTCAGGATGACTCCGGCTAACGGAAGTTCAGGATCAAAGAGTTCAAATCCTAGCACCATGGCTGCGATGCTCCTGGCGGTTTTTCCTGCATCCAGCACAAGCACCACCGGCAGCTTTAGAAGCTTTGCGATCTCCGCGCTGCTACCCGACTCGCTCGCGCCGCCCTTACCGTCGAATAGCCCCATCATGCCTTCTACCAGCAGGACATCAGCACCATGCGATGCGTGCCGAATAACGTCACGGTTTGCTTCTGCAGAAAGCATCCATGTGTCGAGGTTACGTGCTGTGCGGCCTGCGATGCGGGTATGGTGCCCGGTGTCGAGAAAATCAGGTCCTCCCTTGAACGGCTGCACCGTATAGCCGCGACGGCGCAAGGCAGCAGTAATCGCTAGGGTCACGGTGGTCTTGCCGACTCCGCTGGCCGTTCCGGCGATCAGGAATCCTTTCATCGATGCCCTCCTTCGAACGAACCCTTGAGGGGAAGCGGAAGTCCGGCGACCATCAGAACTACGGTATCGGCCACAGCCGCAACGCGCTGATTGATCTCGCCCACCAGGTCGCGAAAGCGGCGTCCCAGGGCATAGGCCGGGACGACACCGCTGCCGACCTCATTCGAGACCAAAAATAACCTTGCAGGACTTCTTTTTCAAAGCGACGCAAAGGTCTTCGACGCATGCTTCCAAAGCCGCTTCATTGCTCTCATATGTTTCCATAAGATTGGCGCCGAAGAGCGTGAGGCAGTCGATAAGAATGGTATCGGAGTTGTCTCCACTGGATCGAACGACGCGGCCCAATGCGATAGGTTCTTCCACGGTTGTCCAGTGTGCGGGCCGGTCTGCGCGGTGGCGTTCGATCTTTCGGTGCATCTCCTCGTCACCGCGACGCTCGGCCGTCGCAACGAACGTAACCCGGCTGGACTTCTCGGCTAACTGCTGCGCGTAGCCGCTCTTGCCACTTCGCACGCCGCCCAGGACGAGGATCACCGCATTGCCATCGCTCTCGTGCACGCTACGCTCCCTGCCTTTGCCCTTGGGCATCAATCGACACGTGCTCGATCTCCCCAAGCTGTTCCAACGAGAGGTAGCGCGCCCCGAGGATCTTCGCTAATTCCTCGCATTGGCCTAGCCGCTGTGCGGCCGTCTCCGTATCGACGACGATTGCATTGCAACTCATCACCTGCGCTGCATCAAGAGCCTCTTGCCACGGGTCACCTCCATGCAGAGGGATATTTGCTCGACCGTCCGTGAGTAGAATGAGAAGCGTAGTGGGCGTCAGGTAATCGCGCGCCTGATCGAGAGCGGCCGCCAACGGCGTTCGACCACCCGTGGGAAGATATTCGAGCGCGGCCAGTGCGTCGGGAAGAACTTGCGTTGGCTCGAGAACGACCTGGGCGGACGTTCCGCGGAAGACTATCATGGCCACCTCATCCCTTCGTTTGAAGGAGCGGGAAAGCAGGCTTGAAATAGCGCCTTTTACTAGACGCATTCTCTGCTGAGCAGCGTGCGAACCGCTGGAATCAATGATGAAGAGATAGCGAGTTCCGGACCTCGGCTCGCGCACCCGTTCGTGCAAATCCTCGACACGAGGTCGCAAATCACCAGTTTCCCGCAGGGCATGACTGAGCGTGGCCCTTAAATCAAGCTCGACCGGGAAATCTGCCTGACGATTGCCTATGATTGGACCGCAATCACAGCTATTTGCAGAAGAACTGCCGCCTCCCGTCGCTACTGCACTGAACCGGACGTTGAGGGCAGGGGCGTTGGCTTCTGATGGACTAAAGACACGCTCGTGAACACGCTCCGCGGTTTGTTGTCCGCCTGGGTCAGATTGAGAATCGGGCTTGGTCTGTTGCGGTGGGGTTGGAGGTGGCGGCGGAGGAACTGAGGGACGTCTCCCCTCGCTTGTCCGGTGGGCAAGGACAAGCGGTAGCACGGCGTTAACATGGTGTGCTTCAACGCACGCATCAGCGACGAGAGCTGCATATGCGATTGCAGCCCTTACGACCGCTAGATCGGCCCGCAAGGATCGAACCCCATGTTCGCAAATCGTCAAACTAATGTGGCCCATCATATTGCTCGAACAGGTGATATCGCCGAGAGAAACTCGAGCCGAAGCAATCTGCGACTGCAAAGCCTGTTGGGCTTGTGACCACTCACTGGAAAAGCGAACTGAGTCGCGTTCGAATCCCATCCTTCGCTGCATCACGAGCTGGCGTTCGGCCGGGTCGAGTGGAGCACAAACCGTCACTGATAATGCGAAACGGTCCAGCAGCTGCGGGCGCAGCGAACCCTCTTCCGGGTTCATGCTGCCAAGCAGCACAAACTCGGCGGGATGGGTGGCGCTCAAGCCTTCACGTTCCACCACATGAACCCCGCTGGCAGCCGCGTCCAACAAAGCATCGCCGAGGTGTGCTGGGAGGAGGTTCACCTCGTCCACATAAAGCACGCCGCCATGTGCCTCGACGAGCAGTCCCGGCTTCAAGATGGGATCGCCCTTCAACGTGCGCTCCAGATGAAGCCCCCCGAGAAGACGGTCTTCCGTAGCGCCGATCGGCAGATTTATGAAGGGAGCGGGCGCAGGAAGCAGGGCGGCGAGGCCTCGTGCGGTCGTGGTCTTGCCGGAGCCCTTGTCGCCGCGCAGCAAAACTCCCAGCCGCCAATCGACAGCAGCGAGTAGCAGCGCGAGCTTCATCTCGCTCTGGCCAACAATTGCGGAGAAGGGATAGGCAGCCGGTCTCACGAAACAGGCTCCCGCTTCTGCTCGCCTTGGGCTTCCAGCAGCGTTTCTGCCTCAAGCAGAACGCCGCGCAGTGCATTGAGAGTCCCCGGCGCGGGATTCTCCCAGAGCTCCCGTTTTGCCGCTTCAAGCAATCGTTCGGCGATCGCGTTCAATGCCCATGGATTGGAAGCCCCAAGGAAATCCCGCATGTTTTGGTCTAACGCATAGTGCTGAGCAAGACCCTCGTAGATGAAGTCCGGGGCCATCTGCGCCGTGGCATCGAATCCGAAGATGTAGTCCACCGTTGCCGCAAGCTCAAGCCCGCCCTTATAGCCGTGTCGCTTGATCGATTCGATCCACTTTGGGTTCACAACGCGCGAACGATAGACTCGCAGGGCTTCTTCGCGCAGGTCGCGAACCTTTGCCGATTCCGGGCGCGAGCTATCACCAAAGTAAGCCTTGGGCTGCGTGCCGGTGAGCGCACGAATCGAGGCGATCATGCCGCCGTGAAACTGGAAATAATCGTCTGAATCGAAGATGTCGTGCTCGCGATTGTCCTGGTTGTGCAGTGCTACCTCGATGGATTTGAGGCGCTGGGCGAAGATGGGCTGCGCGTCGACTCCATCGGTACCCTTGCCGTACGCATAGCCTCCCCAGGCGAGGAATGCGCGGGCAAAGTCGTCGTCTCCTTGCCAGTTTCCGGTCTCGATAAGTGTCAGAATACCCGCGCCATAAGAACCTGGCTTCGAACCGAAGATGCGATAGCGCGCCTGAGCCTCGGCCTCGTGCTTCGGTAAGTCCTTCTTCGTCTCAAGCTCCGCAAGATAGTGTTTGCGCGGGAAGTTCTGATCGAGCGGTTCATCCAGTTCGACCAACATCGAAATGGCCTGGTCGAACGTGTCGATCAGGTGTGGGAATGCGTCGCGGAAGAAGCCGCTGATGCGCAGCGTCACGTCGACGCGAGGTCGGCCGAGTTGCTCCAGAGGAATAACTTCCACGCCGTCGAGCCGTCGCGACTGCGCGTTCCACAAGGGTTTGACACCGAGTAGCGCAAACGCCTGAGCGATATCCTCGCCGTGGGTCCGCATCTGCGAGGTTCCCCACACGCTTAGTCCCATCATCTGCGGATACTTGCCCTCTTCCTTGTAAAAGCGCGCAACAGCTTCACGGGCAAGCTGCTGGCCTACTCGCCACGCCGCCTGTGAGGGCAGGGCCCGTGGATCGACCGCATAGAAGTTGCGGCCGGTCGGCAGAATGTGCGCCATACCGCGGGTCGGTGCGCCGGCCGGCCCTGCGGGAACATATTTGCCTTCAAGCGCATCGAGCAGGTGCTCGATCTCATCGCCGGACTGTTCAAGCTTCGGCACAAGTTCGTCACAGGCGAAGGTGAGTGCAGCTTCGATCTCCGCCGATTCAAGGCCGAGCACCGCGCGCTGCACTTCGCCGATGACGGGACTCCGAAAGCCGAGCGTGTCGAGCATCTTGTAAAGGTCGAGTGAGGCGCGGTCGAGAATCTCAAGAGCATCGGCGCGGGTATGGCACGGCTGGCCCAACAGCTCGAGCGAACGCTCAAGACGTTCGCCCGGCTTGTCAAGAAGTTCGGTCAATTCGAACCCGAACGCCGTTGCAAGGCTCGCCTGCAGACTCGGTGCGCCGGCATTTGCCAACCGCGTCAGAGACCGCAGCATCTCCGGCAGCGGAGGCATCTGCCCAAGAATGTGTAGGCCATCGCGAATCTGTGCCATGCCTAATTCGCAGAGATAGCCGTCAAGATCTTCGATCAGGTGGGCCACCTCGTTGCCGTTCATCGAGGCGAGTTGCGTCGGAATGCCCTCGGGCGTCAGCGTGTCGTCCCACTCGTGGCCGTGATCGCCGCGTTCGCGGGTCATCATCGTCTTCAGGTCCAGATCGGCCTTCAGGTTTGTGCTCTCAACCAATTGCCATATCTGCTGCTGAAGGTAGGGCAGCTTCACCGGGTCGAGCTTTTCGACGGCATAGTATTCGTTGACTAATTGGTTCAACTCAGCCAGCGGACCATAGGTCTCCGCAGAAGTCATCGGCGGCGTCAGGTGGTCGACAATCACGGCGTGCGCACGGCGCTTGGATTGGCTTCCCTCGCCGGGATCGTTGATGATGAACGGATAGACGAGTGGCATGTCGCCGAGTAGAAGGTCCGGAAAACACTCGCCGGAAAGCCCGATGCCCTTGCCAGGCAGCCATTCGAGCGTGCCATGCTTGCCCATGTGGACGATGGCATCTGCGCCCCAGCCGCCTTCTGCTTGCGGAGTTCCGAGCCATCGATAGAAGGCCGTGTAGTGGTGCGTTGGGGGTAGGTCGGGGGTGTGATAGATCGCATCAGGGTTGATGCCGTAGCCGCGCGGCGGCTGCAATGCGATCATCGCATTGCCAAGATCCATCGCGGCAAACAGATAATCGCGCTCATCGCCCCAGGGCTCGGTCTCTTCAATCGAGACGACCTTTCCTGCGATCGTCGGGAGGAGTTTCTTATCAGTTTTTTTGGCAGGCTTTACGCTGGGGCCGTGGTCCTGTGGCTGGCCCCAGAAATCCTGCATCCGACGCGCCGGACGGGCAGGGAAGACTGAATATATCTTCCGATAGGCCGCTCGCGAAAACCGCATAGCCCGCGCCGGATCGAGCGGGTAGTTGCTATCGTAAGTTCCGCGCCCAAGCAAATCCTGCATCAGTTCATCAGAGGTTTCGGGTAGCTCGGCGATGGCATAGCGACGTGCCCGCATCGCATGCAACGTCGTGAGAAGGCTGGCGGGAGTATCGAGGCCAACCGCTCCGCCGACCTGTGATGCTTTGGCGGCGGAGTTCGTCAGTACAAAAGCTATGCGGCGGTCGCAGTTCGCCTTCCTACGAAGTCCGGCAAGCCGACTCGCTATTCCAGCTACGCGAGCAGCCCGGTCCTCGTTCACAACATACAAACTCTCCGCACCGTTCTTCCTGCGTTCCTTGAACGACACCGGCACGGAAATAATGCGTCCATCGAACTCCGGAATCGCGACGTTGACCGCGATGTCGATCGCATTCAGGCCGCGGCGCGAACCCTCCCAGGCGCCTTGCGGCATCTGGCACGCAATTGCCTGAACAACCGGAATGCCGAGTCTTTCGAACAACAACATCGCTTCTCCGGGCTGAGCGACGGAGCCCGTATTGACCTCGCCCAGCGCAAACGACAGGGTCGTAATCAGCACGTTGGCACGGCCTTCAATCAGTTTGAATACCGCCGGACGTCCATCTTCCTTCGCCTTCAGGCTTGAGGTGAAGATGCAGAGCGGATTCACCCCCTTAGCCTCCAGCGCCTGTGCAATCGTGTCGATGAAACCCGTATTACCGCTCATTCGGTGTGCGCGGTAAAACAGCACGGCGACGGTTGGACGCAGAGGATTGGCCTGCCGCTCCCAGTCCTTTGCTGTGGCAACGTCCCCGCTTTCTCCGGATGGGTTCGGCAGATAAATGCCGTGCTCCGGCATCGGGTTGGCCGGCGCGTAGCCATAGCCCGTCAGCATCAGGCGATCGGAAAGGAAGCGGAACAACTCAGCGAAGTTTTGCACGCCTCCAAGCGCCAGATACCCGGCGGCACTGTGCATTACATCCGCCGGCACGTTGATGGTCTCCGAAAACTCCGAGCTATTCTCTCCGCAGCCACTCACCAGCACCAGCGACTGTCCACGCTCGATGCAAGCCGCCCGCAGCCGCCCGAAGCCGGGAATGCAACTCAGTGGCCCATGACACCGAACGATGATCACGCGAGCCTTGACCATCTCACCGTTGATCAGGACACTCAACTGGTCTTCGTTGCGCAAAGCATTCAATGAAAATGCACTGACCCGCAGACCGTCGGGAAGCATCTCCGATGCCTTTATCAACGTAAGCAGGTCTGTGTCCGCGTGAGAGAGCAGCATGATGGCCCCGTTTGCGTCGGGACTGGTCTTGGCAAGCGCCGGCGCAGGCACGATCTCACTAGGCTTGCGTACATCCCAGTCGTAGTAGTTGAAGACGAACTCGCTCAACTCGGACGGGGGTTGCAGAAAGCGGTCAGCCGCGAGCATCGCATCGATGTAGTCATAGATCTGGCGTACCTGCCAGGCGCTGTTCACTGAATGGAACCAGATTGACCTTCCATCGAAGACGAGGCTCACCACATTTGCGAGCGCACAAGGGCCAAGGCAACCGCCCTTGGTGAGATGAACATGATTGCGAATTTTGCGATCGAGCCACTCCTGCCGATAAACGTCGGCCGGGACGGCGGCGTATCCGCGCTCGGTGATGCCACAGCAACAGCCCGTGTAGCAATAGGTCAAATGCGCCCGATGCTGGACGATGTTGAAGGCACGACCGTCGGCGCGGATCACACGTTGTCGAAAAGAGTCGGCCACGGCTACGCCTCATTCTCTGGCGCGTGGTCGGAACTGATGATGGGAAGATGACGGGTTGAGGGTGCCGGGGTCAGGCGCATGGTTTCTGTTCTCCGCAGAAATTGCTATGTACCCCGGGCAGGTTTCCTGGCTTCGAAGTGGCACCTTCTTCCTGGTGCCGAGTCTCCTCCTTCCCCAGCTTCAATGCCGAGTGGATGTTTGGCGACTCATCTTCGTTTACAGTGGCGGGACCGCACCGGGATTGCACCGGACTTCCCTTTTCAGCCCTTGCGGGCACCTTGGGTCTGAATATAGTTGTAACACGTTGTTCAGTTACTCAGCCGCAGGCTGCTTTAACGGATCAGCGTGTGCACGTTCCGGTCGCGTTCGGTCAACCAGCCGAACAGGGCACCAAGCGTGCCCCAAAGCAGTAACTGCATCTCCAAGGACGCGATCCGGAACTTCCAGAGCAAACTGGCGGGGAAGGCTGGTGGTACTTCATCGATCGCAGGCAGAAAGCTCGAAAACGTGACCGTTAGCAAGACGAAAAGGAACACAGCCAGCAAAGACCCATTCCAAACTCCGAATCGCCGAATAAAGCGACGGGCGAGTTGCAGCGAAAAAATCATGGACGCTAGGCACAGAGCAATCGCGAGAAAAAATGCCGTCGTCCGTATGCCTATTGTCTCTGGATTGCCGACAGATGGAGGACTTGCCGGGTATTTGAGAGAAGGGACCAATGCTACAGAGACAAATCCCAGTCCCGCAATCCATAACGCCAGAGAACGCGGACTGCTGAAACCGAAGCGGCCCTGAGAAAAGGCGAAGACCAGCCCGAAGATGCCTCCTAGAGCAGAGCTGTAAACGACCGAGCCGGTTAGGAGTCCAATGCCTCGTTGAATCCCGCGACTGACCAGCTCCGGATCAGTAGCCTCGCCCTTTTCCTGGTCCGACACGTTTTCAATTGCGATTGCACTTTCAACCTGTGGTTCACCGATCCATCGTGCGAACGCAAATACGATAAGGCCGGCGATAAGGCCGACCAACATTCCTCGAAGAAGCAGCGTGCGGGTCACGAGCGACTGGTTAGTGGCAGGGGAAGCCAAGAAGATGGCGGCCGTCGTGAACAAACTCATGAACGACACGCCCATGAATAAAGGAAGTGGCGCCCTGTTCTACGCCGACGAAATAGATCAGAAGCAGCATCAGCAAACCGCCGAATAAAGCCCAAGGCAAGAACTCGCGCAGCGGAATAACCGGTATGGATAAAGGCTGAGGGATCGAGCCGGCGTAGGGCTGAGTCATTACAGGTCTCCTAAACATTACTTGACTCCGAGCGTATTGAACCACCCAAAGGGTGTCAAGGCTTCGCCATCACACGATGGTAGGCTCTCTTGAGGTGACACCTTGAAAGATTCTGATATACCGGGACGGATCACGCTTCTCAGTCATGCGCCGACTTTGGCTGTGCGGAAAGCCATCTTTCCTCTCGATGAACCTGTTGACGCGCGCGAACTTGAAAAATTTGAGTCGATCAGTTGGATACGACCACGAGTGCATCAGGTTTATGCTGGACCCGAACAGAGGGCAGTACAAACTGCCGAAGCTCTCGGGTTCGAGCCCACGCACTGCGAAGAATTGAAAGATTTGGATTGCCATGCGTGGCGTGGCAAATCTCTGGAGAAGGTTCAATCAGCTGATCCAGAGGGCGTGCGTCGATGGCTCACCGATGTGGATGCCGCTCCGCATGGAGGAGAATCCATCGCTCGCCTCCTTGAGCGCATCGAGCATTGGGTAGCGGGGCAGCGTAGCTCCGGGCACACTCTTGCTGTCACTCATCCCGCAGTGATTCGCGCGGCTGTAATTCTCGCGTTGCAGGCTCCCGCGCAATCATTCTGGCGTATCGACGTCTCTCCCTTGTCGATCACGGATTTTAGATGGAACGGCAGATTCTGGAGCCTGCGGAACAGCGGCTGCCCGCTTTTCCGACACGAAAATTAGAGCGCGGCGAGAATCAGTCTGGTAGATTAGGTAAAGATTCTGGGGTGCTCGCGAGGGCATAACAGGGAAGCCGGTGTGACTCCGGCATGGTCCCGCCACTGTGTTCAGGAGACGGACTCTTCGTAAGCCACTCGATCACCGAGGAAGGCGAAGACTCCAGAGCGTTATGGATAAAGCGCTCAGCCTGTCAATCAGGAGACCTACCTCAGATAGGCTTGATTCTTCTCCGCGTGGAAACGGGAAGCAATCGCTCATAGGTCTTTGAGCTTTGTGCCTCTTTTCCCGCTTTTTGGTGAGGTGCACTTGTTCAGACCGAGGTCGATCTCCCCCGCTATCGCTCAGGAAGTAGGTGCTCCATGAGAGTTGGTGAACACTTCTGTCCAGGCGTCCTTCATGAAGTCCAGGCAAAAGACGGTCTACTCATTCGAATCAGGGTGCCGGGAGGTTTGATCGAGGCAAATCAACTCAGGACCATCGCCAATCTATCCCGTAGCTTTGCCGACGGCGCCATTGAAATCACCTCGCGGGCAAACCTTCAATTGCGCGGAATTCGGACCGAAGACCTCAGCCAGATCGTTCACGGCATTTCTTCTGCCGGTCTCCTGCCCTCCCAACTGCATGACCGCGTCCGCAATATCGTCACCAGCCCCATCGCGGGGCTCGACCCCGGGGAACTTATCGATCCGCGACCCCTCATCCGTCAGCTCGATCGTCGTTTGCAGGCCGACACAGCCTTTGTAAGCCTCCACTCCAAATTCAGCTTCGCGATTCACGGCGGCCCCAAACGGTTCGGCCGCGACACCGACGATGTCTCTCTCGATGCATTGAATCTGGGCGCCGCACCCTATCTTCGCTTGTCCCTGGGTGGAGTCTCTTCGGGCTTCGTAGTAAAGCCAGGTGACGCCGTCGACTGCATGTTGGCAACGGCAAGGATGTGTATCGAATTGGCGAAGGAGTCCAGCCTGCCCGTTCGCGGGAAAGCAGTCGTGGCGATCCCCGGAGCGATGGAACGTATCCTCGATGCCCTCTCGCAAATGTTACAGCCGTCGCCTCTTTCGCTGCCCGCGAGCACAGTCAACGAAGCCCTTCTGGGTATCTGTCCTACATCTCAAGATGGCCGAGTGAGCATCATCCCATCCGTCCCACTCGGTCGGCTCAACCCGGAACAGGCACGTTATCTCGCCGATACGTCGAACGAGTGGCAGGGTGATCTTCGACTTGCTCCATGGCGCGGTGTCGTCCTCGGTTCTATCCCGAAGAGCGCGGCGGACAATATCGTTGCCCAGCTTCGCGCCATAGGACTGTCCTGTGAAGGACGAGACGGATTTCAAGGAATTGCGGCTTGCGCAGGAATCACTGGGTGCGATGCGTCGCTGGCCGATGTGCGGGGCGACGCAGCTTCGCTCGCGCAGCGCCTTTTAGGCCACGCTGTGCCTTCAGGATGGACGGTGAACCTATCCGGATGCGACAAGCAATGCGCCCGTCGGCACGGCGCGACCGCCGAACTTGTCGCCGGCCCGTTGGGCTACACCCTCAATGTCAAGGGACGTCGTGTGGCGTCCGACTGTTCTCGTGAATTCGCGCTCGATGCGGTCGCCGCACTGCACGAAAATTTGCTGTCCGAGGTTGCTGCTCGATGAACTACGTCAAGGATGGCGCGGCCATTTATCGCGAGTCTTTTTCCATCATCAGAAGAGAGGCCGATCTATCTGCTCTTCAGCCCGAGCTTGCTCGCGTCGTCGTCCGCATGATCCATGCGTGCGGCATGACCGACCTGCCACAGGATGTCCAGGCGTCGCCGGATGCCGCCTCGGCGGGTGTCACTGCGCTGCTCGCGGGTGCGCCCCTGTTTTGCGACGCGACGATGGTGGCGAATGGAATCACGCGTTCCAGGCTCCCACGGAATAACGAGGTCATCTGCACATTGAGCGATGCGCGAACCGCAGATCTCGCCGCGAAACTCCACACAACTCGAAGTGCCGCAGCAGTCGAGTTATGGCGGGATACACTCGCTGGCTCGATTGTTGTGATCGGGAACGCTCCGACAGCGCTCTTCCATCTGCTCTGCATGCTCGAGGATGGAGCGCCGCGACCAGCACTTATCATTGGCATTCCTGTCGGATTTGTAGGCGCGGCCGAATCCAAGGCCGCACTTGCCGCCAATCGGCTTGGAATACCCTTCCTGACGGTTCGAGGACGCCGCGGCGGGAGCGCCATTGCCGCGGCAGCAGTCAATGCGCTCGCGAGTGAGGAGGAATGAGCGCAGACGCACGAAGCGGACGTCTCTTCGGAGTCGGTGTCGGTCCCGGCGATCCGGAACTGATTACAGTCAAAGCGCAGCGTGTGCTCAGGCAGGCGCAGGTCATTGCCTATCCGTGTGCCAGACATGGACAGAGCAACGCTCGTTCGATCGTTTGCTCAGAACTGATTCATGGCCAAGTCGAGCTCCCGATGATGTACCCAGTTACGACAGAGCAGACTGACCATCCCGGAGGATACGAGGTCGCGCTGTCGCAGTTCTATGACGAGATGGCCGAACAGATCGCGGACCACCTTGCAAACGGCCGAGATGTGGCCATCTTGTGCGAGGGCGACCCGTTCTTTTACGGGTCGTATATGTATCTTCATGACCGTCTCGCTCATCGTTTTTCCACGCAGGTAATTCCTGGAGTTGCCTCGATTATGGGCGCAGCCGCACAGCTTGGAACGCCGCTCGTCCGCAGGGACGCCGAGTTCACGGTGCTACCCGGAACTCTCTCGGAAGACGTATTGATCGCAAAGCTAAGCCAGCAGGGCGCCTTTGCCATCATGAAGCTCGGCCGAAACTTCGCGAAGGTAAAGCGGGCCATCGATAAGGCCGGCCTCGCGGACAAAGCACTCTTCATCGAACGAGCGACCATGGCTGCCGAACGCATCATCTCGCTCCGCGAAGTCGACCCGATCCATGTCCCTTACTTTTCGCTCATCCTGATTCCCGATGCAAGTCAGTCCCAGCGGGAAGAAACCATTCGGAGTCGTGGTTGGATCTCCGTCCTTGGTCTTGGCCCGGGTGCTGCTGGCTGGATCACGCCCGAAGCTCAGCAAGCGCTGACCGAGGCGACCGACCTCGTGGGTTATCACACCTATCTCGATCGAATCCCCGTGAGATCCGGTCAGCGCCGCTTCGGCTCCGACAACAAGGTTGAGGCGGACCGCGCACGACACGCTCTTTCGCTTGCCGAATCAGGCCGTCGCGTTTGCGTCGTCTCATCTGGAGACCCGGGCATCTTCGCCATGGCGTCGGCTGTTCTGGAATGTGTGGACCAGGGACCGCCAGCCTGGCGCTCGCTGGACATTCGCATCATTCCCGGATTGTCGGCTATGCAGGTAGCTGCTTCGAGAGTGGGAGCTCCTCTAGGGCACGACTTCTGCGTCATCTCGCTTTCCGACCGGCTCAAACCTTGGGAAATCGTGGTGAAGCGACTGGAAGCCGGGGCATCCGCCGACTTCGCGATCGCAATCTACAACCCGATCTCATCGGAACGGCTATGGCAGCTCGCCGAGGCGCGGACGATCATCGCCAAACACCGAGGCCCTGAGACGCCTGTTGTCCTTGCACGCAGCATCGGCAGGTCCGACGAACGAACTATTATTACCGATCTTGAGCACTTCGATCCTTCGCTGGCCGATATGCAAACCATCGTCCTCATTGGCTCCTCAACAACTCGGGCGATTGCATTGTCGGACGCCAGGAAGCTCATCTACACTCCCCGGAGCTATGGCGACAGGAGTTATGGCGCATGACTGCCGCTGAGCATTGGTTGTCGATCGTAGGCATCGGCGAAGATGGCTGGGATGGACTGAACGATGAGGCCAAACGAGCAGTCGAGTCCGCTGAGTTGGTGTACGGAGGAGCTCGCCACCTTGCCCTCGTACCAACTGCCGGTTCTTCTGCAACCCGTATCCCTTGGCCTTCTCCGATGACCCCAGCCGTGCAGCAAATCCAAACGGAGTATCGCGGGAAGAAGAGAGTGACTGTGCTCGCCAGTGGCGATCCGATGCTCCACGGTGTGGGAGTACCTCTCACCCGCGACCTTGTCGCAACCGAGTTTCGCGTTATTCCGCAGGTCTCCGCTTTCTCTCTCGCCTGTGCGCGACTTGGTTGGCCGATGGCGGAGACGACCCTGATTACGCTTGTCAACCGACCGGTAGAGCAGTTGCTTCGCCATCTCTATCCTGATCAACGACTTGTAATCTTCTCCGAAGACGGCAGCACGCCGGCGACCGTCGCTCGGCTCCTGACGGAATCTGGATACGGATCAAGCAAGATTGATGTCTTCGAAAATCTGGGTGGTTCCTCAGAGCGCAACATTAGGGAACTAGCGGAATGCTGGCTGAACAAGCAGTGCGGCAAGCTGAATCTCATGGCAGTACTCTGCGCTCCCGACACGACGGCCAGGCCGCTGTCCCTCGCTCCGGGTTTACCGGACGATACCTTTGATACAGATGGGCAGTTGACCAAGCGGGAGGTTCGCGCGGTGACGCTCGCCCGGCTCGCCCCGCTACCAAACCAAACCCTCTGGGATGTCGGAGCCGGCACCGGATCGATCGGTATCGAGTGGATGCGTGTTCATCCATCGTGCTCCTGCATTGCCTTTGAAGCGCGAGAGGACAGGGCAGTTCGAATCCGGAAGAATGCCGTGCGTCTCGGTGTACCCACCTTGAGGGTCATACAGGGAACTGTGCCCGCAACCTTTGTAAGTTTGCGCCCACCCGATACGATATTCATAGGAGGAGGCGTCGCCAACGACGATCTCTTCGACGCTTGCTGGGCCGTGCTTCCCCCCGGCGGCCGTCTCGTCGCAAACGCAGTCACGCTCCAGAGCGAAGCCTGCCTTGCTGAACGGCATACACTGCACGGAGGCGATCTGACACGGATGATGGTATCCCGTGCCGATCTCATCGGCGAATCGCACGTATGGCGGCCTATGATGCCGATTACTCAATGGACGGTGACCAAGCCGTGACTGAAATCATCCAGAACCAGCATCTCTCCATCGGCATCGGCTGCTCGTCCCGCGCTACCAGCGATGATGTAATCCGTCTCATCGAGTCATCCGTCGGCTCAATACCATCGGGCACCGTCATTGCAACCGTCGACCGTCGCGCTTCCATAGGCGAGATCGTAGCCTCGAAGCTGTCGCTCCGCCTTGTGCTCTTCCCGGCGAGCGCCCTTGCAGGCGTCGCAGGAATCACCACGCACTCCTCATTTGCCCTCTCGAAAACACGCACCGCCAACGTTGCAGAAGCATCCGCACTAGCCTCGCTTGGTCCCTCTGCGCGTCTCATCGTACCGCAAACGAAAGGCCGCTTCTGTACCTGTGCCGTCGCGGCTCTTCCCATAACGGTGCGTCCATGATCGTCCACTTCATCGGCGCAGGCCCAGGAGCCGCCGACCTCCTCACCCTTCGCGGCCGCGATCACATCCACAACTCAGCGGTCTGCCTCTATGCCGGCTCGCTCGTGCCCAGGGAAATACTTGCCCATGCACCACTCGGCGCCCGAATCGTCGATACGGCTCAGATGAACCTTGATGAGATCATCGCGGAGATCGCCGAGGCACACGCGAAGGAACTCGATGTCGCTCGCATCCACTCCGGCGATCTTTCCATCTGGAGCACGATGGCAGAGCAGATCCGCCGCCTAAAGGTGCTTGGTATTCCTTACGATGTCACTCCGGGTGTTCCTGCTTTCGCCGCCGCAGCCGCGGCACTCAATCAGGAACTCACGTTGCCAAACATAGCGCAGACGCTCATTCTCACTCGCACCTCGACAAGATCCACACCGATGCCTGCCGGAGAAGATCTCGTAACCCTGGGCCGCACTGGCGCGACACTCGCCATTCACCTCTCCATCATGAACCTCGACCAGGTATCCTCCCAGTTGTTACCCCTCTACGGCGAAGACTGTCCCGTCATCGTCGTCTTCAGGGCCAGTTGGCCCGACCAGCGCATCCTGCGCGGCACGCTGTCGACCATTCATGGGATAGTCAAGCCATCCGGTATCGATCGCAATGCCCTCATTCTGGTTGGGCGGTCTCTCGACCAGTCGCCCTTCGGCGAGAGCTACCTCTACTCCGCGGCAAGGGATCGTACGGATACTTCCGATCAATAGCGCTATGGACACAGACAAGGTTATCGAGATGCAATCCGTTACAACCCCAACTCGAACTCATGCGCCACGAGTTCTCATTCTGGGTGGAACAAGCGAAGCATCGGAGCTTGCCACGCACTTGGCAGCCAGATCCGATGTGACCGTGATCTCATCCCTCGCCGGCCGAGTGAGCCAGCCCAGGCTGCCCGACGGGATTGTTCGAGTTGGAGGCTTCGGCGGGGTTGCCGGATTGATCTCTTATTTGGTCGATGAAAATATCGGAGTGGTCATCGATGCGACTCATCCCTTCGCCTCGAAGATAAGTGGCAACGCCGAGTTGGCCTGCAATACCTTAAGCCTTCCGCTCATCGCGTTGGAACGCCCACCGTGGGAGCCAAACGAGCACGATTGCTGGTGCACGGTACCCGATGCACTTGCCGCTGCGTCAATGGTGAACCATCAACGCAACCGTGTGTTTCTCTCCGTTGGACGGCAGGCGCTTGGCGCATTTTCCAACTGCGAAGACGCATGGTTTCTGGTGCGTGCCATCGATGCCCCCAGCGAAATGTTGTCCGCCAACTCAAAACTGATTCTGAAGCGTGGCCCGTTTCATCTCAACGATGAACTGCAGATGCTTCGCTCTGAGTCCATCAGCCACATCGTGTCCAAAAATAGTGGTGGCACAGCAACCTATTCAAAGATCGAGGCGGCGAGAGCCCTCCGGATTCCAGTCGTCATGATCGATCGCCCACGGAAACACAACGTCCCGACTGTACCCCAACCAGATGACGTGCTTCAAAAACTTGCACAACTGCTGTGAATGTCCCCGACTGCGATGTTGTATCCCACGGAGTGATGGTCCCTTATGAGAAAGCTCTATCTGATCGGCATTGGTGCCGGCAATCCAGAATACATCACAGTGCAGGCGATCAAAGCACTGAACCTCGTAGACGTATTCTTCTTCATGGACAAGGGCAAAGCGAAGCAAGACCTCGTCAACCTCAGAAAACAGATATGTGAACGCTATATCGAGAAAACATCATATCGTGTGGTCGAGGCAGATGATCCTGTTCGTGACACGACCATATCGGATTACACTACTCGCGTTGAACTCTGGCATCGGCAAAGAGCCTTGGTCTATGAAGAGATGATCGCACAGCAACTGGAAGAGAATCAGTGCGGCGGTTTCCTCGTCTGGGGTGACCCATCACTCTACGACAGCACCCTCAGAGTGATCGAACACATCATTGCTTGTGGAAGGCTTTGTTTTGAGTTCGAAGTGATCCCAGGCATCACCAGTATTCAAGTCTTGGCCGCCCGCCACAAGATCTCTCTAAATGGGATAGGTGAATCAATCGTCATTACGACAGGCCGCCAACTCTCTGCCGGCCTGAGTGGCACTGCAGAGAGAACAATCGTGATGCTGGATGGACAATGCTCCTTCAACAGTCTGCTCGATGAGGAGCTTGACATTTTCTGGGGTGCTTATCTGGGAATGGAAGAAGAGATCCTCCTATCTGGAAAGCTCAGTGAAATTGCGGGCATGATTGAAAAAGTTCGCCACGAGAAGAGACAGAGAAACGGGTGGATTATGGACACGTATCTGCTTAGCAAACCAAACAGAGCCGCTCAAGCTAGAGTTCCTCGCACCGGCACTTCCTGCGATCACAACGATTTGTAACGGCAGACGACTTCGAGCAGTTAGCAACGATCTTCCGTCAGTGATTCGTTCGAAGGAAAACAATGAGCGCATTGGAAGACTCGTGCTAATGCTCTGCAAAGGAATTGGTCCGAGCAGCCTGAAGGTCATTACGTAGATACTCGCATCTCCCCGATCAGACCGAGCCAGAGCCTCGTTTCGGCGGCAACTCAGCGAACAAGCTGTGCCACGCCAAAATTTCAAACGGTTGTCCAAGAAAGCCGCCCAACGCTTCGCTGGCTCGGGACTCCTCGGAGCCCTCCGCATTCAACGCGACACCGTTCGCTCCTATATTTCGAAACCGAGCATTCTCAGTTCTCCATGAATACGCGGCGCGCCCCAGGTCAGGTTCTCGGCTACGATGCGGAAGATCAGCTCGCGCAATTCTTTGCTTACACATCTTCTCCCCGCACGAGTGCGGTGCCGCGAGAGCCACTTCCAATACAACTTGAATCCAGCGCGATGCCAGCCGACAACGGTCTCCGGTTGGACAGGGATCAACGCCTGCTTCCATCCCGGCCAAAGCCGACATAACATCACCCAGAACAATCTGTCGGAAGTGGCAAACCGGGGCTGCGGATGCCGTACTTTAAAGACAGCAAGCTGTTGCCGGAGGCCAGATTTTCCAGAAGCAAATCGCGGCGGGAACGAGAAAGCGAGCAGTTAGAACAGATAAAAGGCTCAGCAGGCGTTGCATGAAACCATGCTTACACAGGGACCGTCGAAAACTAGATACACAACTCATCTGCTCGATTTAAGGAACCTCTGCGCAGGGCTCTGATTTGCTGACGGCGGCAAGTGACGATTGAGGTTGGCTGGTTTTGTTTGCTTTTGTGGCGGTCCGCAGGCTCCAGAGGGCGATTTCCTGGCCTCCAGACGCAGTCTTACCCGAGCACGGCCAGCCGTTTGCGATGGATGTAGAGATTCACCAGGGCGAAGTTGGCGCACAGCCGGTGGTGGTTCTTGGCGATGCCCGGTATCGCACCTTGTCGAGGCCGAAGACGCGCTTCAGGATGCGGAACGGATATTCCACCTTCGCTCGCACACTCGACTTACTCCGGTTCTTCTTCTTTTGTAACTCGTCCACAGTGCTTGAACTTCGTCCTCTTGCACGTCATGTCCTGGGCCTTCGGAGCGGCCTCCCGGATCGCCTCGGTCTGGCCCTGATAGCCCGCATCGCCACATACCTTGCGCTCCTCGCCATGCAGCAGGTCGGGCAGCATATGCATGTCCGCCACGTTGGCCGGAGTCGTCGCGACCGTATGCACCGTGCCCTCCTTCGCGTCCACCCCGATGTGCGCCTTCAGCCCGAAGGACCACTGGTTGCCCTTCTTCGTCTGGTGCATCTCCGGATCGCGCTTCCCAGCTTAGTTCTTGGTCGACGATGACGCATGGATGATGGTCGCGTCAACGATCGTGCCGGTCTGGATGCGGATGCGCTTCGCCTCCAGGTGGATATTCACCGCCTCCAGCATCAGCCCGCGCAGGTCGTGCTTCTCGAGCAGGTGGCGGAAGCGCAGCACGGTCGTCTCGTCCGGCGCAGGAGCCACGCCAAGGTCAACGCCCACGAACCGGCGCAGCGCGGCAGACTCGTAAAGCGCCTCTTCCACGCCGGGGTCCGATAGGTTGAACCATTGCTGCACGAAGTACGTCCGCAGCATGATCGACAGACCCACCGGCTGACGCCCGTTGCCCGCCTTCGCATACTGAGGACGCACCAGAGACTCCATCGCAGACCACGGAACCACCGTCTCCATCTCGTCCAGAAACTGCTCCCGGCGAGACTTCCGGCCATACTTCTCAAACACTCCCTGAGACGCCAAGCTCTGCTGCTTCATCGCAATCCACCCCACACCTATCAGATTAATCAATCAGGCTGTGGACGCAGAACTTGCGCAGAGTCTCCCTAACGGTAGATTGCTATTTTGGCGAGTGACAAGTGCTTCTACGAGTTAGTCTGTACTCCGGCAGGCGTAGAACGCAGGAGGCCGCGGAAGACTCTCAAGATAGCGCAAATATGCGTCCCTCTCCGGCGAGCTGGAAAGCTGACGGCCAAAATGGCCTCTCCAGAAGCCTTCGGAAGACTTGTCTTTGCTCTGCTCGAACAGGTCTTCAGAAGAACTGCCGGCTCTCCGCGCGCCACCGCATCCCCGGCCTTAGCGGCCAAAGAGATTACGGCATTTCTTCTAGCTACGATGGCTTGATCAAGTCTCTTTGTGTTCACGCCATACGTCTTCTTGGGCTTTACCCTGTACTGCACTCGCAATCAGAAAGGCAACTTTCGGATTGGATTGCTTACGGAAAAGTCACGACTGCGACGCGCGCTGACGCGGTTGCAAGACCAAATGCGGCAGATGCGGCACTCGTCGCTCCAGGAACAGGTGAATCATTTCAATCAAATGCTCCGTGGTCACTATGCATACTATGGCATTGCCGGAAATCTTAGGGCACTGCAACGGGTCCATCGGGCCGTGGAGCGCTACTGGCGCAAAATGTTGAGCAGTCGGAGTTGGGACGGTGCGATCCGGTGGGAGCAATTCCAGCGGATCAAGGAACAGTTCCCGCTGCTACGACCAAAGCTCTATCTCCCCTACAGGGAGCTGCAAGCTATCGCCATACTGTGAAGCAACTTCTGAAGAGCGTAGTGTGGCAAATCCGCACGCTACGTTCTGTGGGAACCGGAGGTGGGCAACTGCCTCCGGCCACCCGGTGGGCCGATCAGTGATGATCGTCCCTACCGCGACAGTCTCACTCTAGAATGCCCTCCATGCCTGCGTATACTCCGCGTCGAGCAGAAAAGCGTCGGCGTCTAATTCTGCTGCCCTAAGCATCACCCTCTCGTTGGGAAGTGAAGAATTAGGCGAGTCTCGCTTGACGAAACTGTGTGGGACTCATCTTGCAGAAAGCACGGAACACTCTTGCGAAGTGCTGTTGGGTTTGGAATCCACATGCAATGGCTACATCGAGGACGCGTGCATCTTCTTTTACCAGCAGCTCCCTGGCTCGCTCCACCCGTGCCCTCAAAACAAATTGGTGCGGAGCAACTCCCGTCGATTGACGGAACATTTGAGAGAAGTATGCCGGGCTCAGCTTTGCTTCCTCGGCCATCTGTCTCAAGCTCACGTCTTCATGGAGGTATTCATGAACAAAGCTGGTCACCCGGCGGAGTTGCACTGGGGAGAGACCTCCACGATAGTGACGCATCGGGCTCCGCAATACTCCCTGTGAATGCAGCAGGGCGGCTGCCAGAGCGCGCCCGATCGAGTCCATGTAGATTCTCCCGGCTGGAGATCCATTAGCATGGTCTGCTTCAGCTGCCGCCATCAACGCGCGAATTCGGTCGTCTTTCAGGAGAGGCGTTCCGTTCAATTCCGGCGCTCTACCACCCATCTCCTCTGCGACAGAATGCAACGTCTGGTCCGGCACCATGATCAGCAACATTTGAATTGGACTGCGCCAACGCACCCACTCCTCGGTGTTCTTCCGGCAGAGAATCATCTCTCCAGGTGCGTAGCGGTATCTCGACAGACGGTTCGATCCAAGACCGAACTCAAACTCGCCCGAAGTCAGAACCTTCGCTAACACCTGTTTTTCGAAAATCTGACGTATCGGCTCAGGGGAGATTTCGTTGGCGATCTTATGAACAAGGAGTTCGGCATTCACCACATGATTTTAGATGCCTTTCTGCCGTGCGAAGAAGCGAACGATTGGATACAGAAGCGAAGAATTTGACACTTCGCTCATTTACTTTTGCGTTTTCATTGAATTGCAGTCACTTGAACCACATAAGGAGATTTCCTAATGAACATGGCATCTGAAACAAAGACGGGTACGAGCAGCAGAACCGAGCAGCAGACATTCATTGTTCTCGGCGTCTTGCTCCAGTTTCTATGTACGCCCGAGCAGATCAACGACCAGATCAGCGTCATGCGCGGGACAGTTCCCCCAGGAGTTGTGATTCCACTCCATAGCCACGCCGATCCCGAGATATTTTATGTGCTGGATGGTTCGCTTGAAGTATTCCAGGCCGAGGGGCCGTCCGCGGGCTGGCAGACAGTGAATGCCGGCGAAGTCGTTTCTATCCCCGGAAACTTCAGGCACGCACTTCGAAATACTTTTCCCAGCCCGATAACTTTAATCACCGTGAGCAAGCAGGAACTCTACAGCTTCTTCCGCGAACTTGCACAACCGTTCGATCCGAACAAGCCTCCCGTGCCGCCAACCTTAGAAGAGATGCAGCAACTCTTCCAGGTCACGGCGAAGTATAAATACTGGCTTGGCTCACCTGATGAGAATGCGGCGATTGGCATTTCACTCCGGTAGGTCGCCTTCCAAAGCGACTGTAGTGCAAACTCGGCGGTAGCCTAAACTGATTTTTGAACCACTCAGGCGATCAGTGATTTCATTCGTGACGAACTTGGAGCGGCAACAGCGATAGAGCTTTTGCCCAGCATTTTGGAATATTTGCTTGGCCGCAGTGTTGTACAACCAACCTGATCTCAGGTTCGAAGCGGACAATGACGATGAGATAAGGCCGGAGACTTCGGCAAATTGAATAAGTACGCGAAACGGGAATACAAATCTGTTTTAGGATTCTGTCGCAGTAAGAAATTACTCGCCTTCTTGCCGTCCTTACCCACGGTTATAGTCGGAATAGGAACCTTGTAGCACATGTGAAGTCAATTTATCCGAGAAGGAAGATGTGAAACAAAGCGAACTGTCTGCCACAATCCTGAAGCCACTGCAGACCTATGAACTGATGGGTGAGCAAGTAGAGATCATATTGACCGGCGCTGTAACCGACAACAAGGTATCTCTTGTTTTAGAGACTAGCCCTCCGGGAGGAGGACCACCGCCTCACATTCATGAGAACGAAGACGAGGTGCTTATGGTGTTGCGCGGACGTTTCGAGATCTTGTGTGGCACTGACTGGCAGTCGCTAAACACTGGAGAAAGCGCGCTGGTACCGAAGAGGTCTGTTCACACCTTTCGTAACGCGGGCACTGAGCCGGGACAGATCGCGGCATGGTTTTACCCTGCAGGCTTTGAGAGGTTCTTCGGCTTACTCGCCGATGGGCTGACTTCAGAAAACTTCCTGGAACATCTGCACGACGCCGCGCGACAGGTAGGAGCGACTTTCCTGGTAGAAAGCACGCATCTGGGGCCAGATGGCTCACTCCGCGAGTGATACGAAAAAGGCGCTGGCGCGATAGGACGTATGTTCGCGATGGCCGACCAGCCGGCGATACTGCTCCTCCGGCTGTCTGGTTCTCCTACTACCCAGATCATAAGGGCAAGCATCCGCAACGGCATCTGGCGAAGTTCCACGGCATCCTGCATGCGGACGCCTCTGCGGGTGTCAGCAAGCTCTATGAAGGAAACCATTCAGGAGGCGCCGTGCATGGCCCATATCCATTGCAAGTTCTTCGAACTGATGGACGCACATCAGTCGCCGATCGCGACCGAGGCTGTGGAGCGCATCGCAGCGCTATAGCTATATATATATGATCGAAAAAGAGATCAGAGGTCGTCCTCCGGAAGAACGCACGTGCCAGACCCTCGCTCGACTCTGATCAGCGACAATTAATGTTCCGTGTCGGAAAGAGTAGTTGACGCGGAACACTGGATTCCATGCGAACATTGCTCCGGGGGTCTCTGGGTAAACTGTCGCCGAAGTCTGAGACGGTTCCATGATGCCGAGGACGATCTGGCCGTAGTTGATGAAGTTTTCGATGTGGAGCAGAGACGAGACGTCGAACGTGTGTTCCTCGCCGTCCGGGACATCTATGCGGCTTGCTCTTGTACGCGGTCCAGGCTTGCGGCGACGTCTATGTGGTTGATCGGATGTTCGGCGATCTTACCGAGGACGTGACGCCGGGTACCCGAGCGCTGTTGTGGGCTATGAAGTGAAGATCGCCATCGATGCCGAGATGGACCAGAAATAATTATGACTGCAGACGCCTTTCCGCCGTGCGAAGAAGCGAACGATTGGATACAAAAGCGAAGGATGTGACACGTCGCTCATTCACTTTTGCGTTGTAATTGACTTGCAGGCACTTGAACTACATACGGGGACTTCTTGATGAACATGACATCTGCAACAAAGACAGGTACGAGCAGCAGACATTGATTGTTCTCGAGATCTCTTATGATTGGCCAGGTAATGTCCTCGGAGTTGCAGAGGATCGTCGAGTGGTCGGTTCTTAGTCGACGGTGTAAAGAGACTTCTTGCTACGAGAGGATGTGATTCGTTTTGGAGTACAACAGCGGTTTGTGGACGATGGCTGAACTATGCAGGCAGCGTGGGATTGTGCGCAAGGCGGGCTACCTGTGGGTGGATCGTAACGCATCGGACGGGCTAAACGGATTACAAGATCGGCCTTATGGAGCGGGTCGGCACCCCAACCAGACACCGGCGATCGGACGGCGCACGTTAAAAACATTCGGAACGTGGTTCCGGTATTCCACTCCGCATCGGAGGGAGTGGGCATGATCTTTAATTCACTAATCTTCGTTGTTTTCTTTGCCATCGTTCTTATCCTGCACGCTATGCCCTTCCCATGGAGGGCGAAGAAAATCAACCTTCTCATTGCCAGCTACATCTTCTATGCAGCTTGGAATCCGCCCTTTGTGATCTTGCTCTGGTTATCGACAGTGATCGACTGGTTTGCCGCTCGTGGACTCGCGCAGGCAGAGCAGCAATGGAAGCGCCGCGCCTGGATGCTACTCTCGGTCGTCGTCAGCCTTGGGCTACTTTGTTACTTCAGATACGGCCACTTCCTCGTCGAGAACTTCTCCCACCTGGCAGCGCTGGCGGGATTCAAATACACCCCTCCGCAATCGAGTATTGTCCTGCCCGTCGGCATCTCGTTCTACACCTTCGCCACCATGTCTTACACCCTGGACATTTATCTGCGCCGTGCGACGCCGGCGCACAGCTTCCTCGACTACGCCCTCTTTGTTACGTTCTTTCCTCATCTGGTGGCCGGACCGATCATGCGGCCAACCGAATTGGTTCCGCAATTTGAGGTCCCCCATAAAGCAACAGCGGATAAGCTGCGTTTCGGCTTAGCCCTGATGACCCTGGGTCTGTTTGAGAAGGCAGTGTTGGCCGACGGCTTCCTCAGCCCGGTCGTAGAAAAGGTCTATGACGGCAAGGCCATCCCCGGCTTTGTCGATTCCTGGGTCGCGACGCTGGCCTTCAGTGGACAGATCTTCTGCGACTTCGCCGGCTACTCGATCACCGCGATCGGAGCGGCCCTCTGTCTGGGCTTTGCTCTCTCGGACAACTTCCGCTTTCCGTACGCGGCCATCGGCTTCACCGACTTCTGGCGCCGGTGGCACATCACCCTTTCCGCCTGGCTGCGCGACTACGTCTACATCCCCCTCGGTGGCAACCGCCACGGAAACGTGCGCACCTACTTCTCCCTTATGGCCACTATGCTCATCGGCGGGCTCTGGCACGGCGCGAGCTGGACCTTCGTGGTCTGGGGCGGGCTGCACGGCCTCTATCTCGCAGTCGAAAGACGGCTCCGCAAGCAGTTCTCTGGGTATCAGCCGGGACGCGCCGCGGCTGCGGGACTCGGGCTGCTGACCTTCGTCCTCGTCAACATCGCCTGGGTCTTCTTTCGAGCAAAGACCGTTCACCAAGCTACCCTGATCCTCGGCGGTATGTTCGGCAGAAACGCGCATGTCGAACCCGTGCTGGCCGCTGTCTACCTTCTGACCACGACGGTCATCATCGCCGGCCTGGTGCTTGCACACTGCTCCATGCGCAACCAGACGCTTGAGGAGGCGATCGCGCGCGCACACCCCGCAGCGCTGACCGCCTTGTGGACGATCATGGCCTTCGCAGTGGTAATTCAACACGGAGAGAGCAATGGCTTCATCTATTTCCAGTTCTGAGGACATCGGCCGCGACACAAGCCGGCATGCCCTGCCCTCCGGCCTGCGGCATACCGCAGCCGACCGTCCAGGTATCGCGCAGCCGGTCCCGGAACGCGACATTCCCGACCAGCCCTGGCGCGCTATGGCGCTCATCGTTATGGTCCTCGTGATCGTGCTCGCGTCCCTCTGGGAGTGGAAGATGCGCACTCTTGAGCTCTTCCCAGGCGATCTTGGCGATAATTATGATCGCTGGGCTGAATTGCGAAGGCAGGTGGATAAGCGCGACGTGCCCGTGGCCATCATCGGCGACTCGCGTATCTGGTTCGACACTGACCTGGATCGCGCCGCGCAACTCACCGGGCTTCGCCCGCTACAACTTGCGATTCAGGGCGGGAGTGGATTGCCCATCCTCGAGAACCTGGCCGACGATCCTCACTTCAGGGGCCTGACCATCGTTGGAATGGCCGAAACCGCGTACTTCGACACACAATTTGCGGCCGTGCGGCCGCACAAGGCGCTTGAGTTGAGCCGCTGGGAGTCGCCGTCCAAACGCGGATCCTTCCTGATCCAGCGCGTAATCTCTCGTGGCTTGGCGATGCTCGACGACGACTATCAACTCAGCACACTTGTCTTCCGCCTCGATCGGGATTGGAGGCCTGGAGTGCAAGGCCCTCACGATGGCCCTTGGAAGGTCCAGGAGACGGCCGCGGACGGGCAAGCCTGGATCTGGCGCAGACTCGAACACGATCAACGCATGAGCGAACATACCCGAAACGTCTGGCATCAGCTCTTTTCGCCCAAGCCGCTCGACGACAAAAGCATCAAAGCGGTTCTTGTCAGAACAAAGATCGCTGTCGACAAGATCCGTGCTCGCGGTGGCGATGTGGTCTTCGTGCGCCCGTCCTCCGCGCCCGATTTGCGCGCGGTGGAAGACAAGCACTTACCCAGAGCCAAGGGATGGGACGCCCTCCTCGCCTACACGTACACGAACGGCATTCACATTGACGATCTTCCCGCCGCGAAGAACCTCACTCTGCCGGACAGTTCTCATCTTACCCGTGCCTGCGCAACTGTCTTCACCGACGCGTACATACGCAGCCTGGCTGACCGGACACCGTTGCTGCACCTGAAACCCAACGCGCCCCCAGCTCTCTCAACCCAGAATTGCGTTCAACCATCCGTAGCCAGCCTAAATTAATTTCGTTCGTCTTGTGTTTATCTCTCAGAGAGAGATTCCATCTACAAAATTTTCTTAAATAATCAGCAGGAATGGAAAGGAATGCATGGACGTAACGACTACCCTGCGTCATCACGAGCAGACCACTGTTTCCGCGAAACTTCAGTTGTATCAAGAGATGACCAAGCCTGAGCGTGTTGCATCGATAGATGTGCTGAGAGGAGCCGCCATGATTTTTATGGCGCTCAATCATACGCAAATCTCTTTCTCCCCACAGATCTTCGGGGATTCATCCGCTTCAAAGCTTCGGGTTGTTCGAGTTCGTTACTCGCTGGATCCCTGATTTTTTGCGCACCGGTCTTTGTCTTTCTCGCCGGAGTGGAAGCATATCTCCAGCTCACTCGAGGTAAGACTAAGAGACACCTCTCTCGTTTTCAACAGCACGACCTTTGGGAGTCCCGACAGCAACATTAACGACAACAATTTTGGTCAAATCACGACTCTTCGTACTGGAACGGAGCCGCGAGTGTTGCAGTTCGGCTTCAAGGGATACTTTTAGGCCACTCCCAATTGGAGGCATCGGCGTCGGTGATGGTCCCGCCGAAGAACGGAGCCTCTCTTAGTGATTCTTGCCTGTTTCGGTGGTTCCGCCTGTGCAGCATAACCTTTGAGGAACAATCTTTGAAAAAGCACGCACGTTGTGTTCTATCTTTCGTTTGCCTGATTTTCTTCTGCCTTTTCAACTTTACTCACTCCGCCGTTGCACAGGGAACCCACTCTTGCGCCTTCGAAGTGAGTCGTCGTCAATCTGGGTGAAACCCCGTGGCAGTTCATTAAGGATTAAGCCTGGCGCTTGGGGGTTTGGCGACTCCTGGTCCAATTGCAGGCTCGATCAGGAAATGGTCGGCCTATCGCTCTACAACTTAAGTACTATGAATCGGTGACTATAGTTACGTCATAGTAACTTAGCCTCGGCCTCGATATGTCATTGTGATTATTTCTGTCAATAAAAAGGAGCATCATGTACGTTGTTATCTCCACTCCGCAAAACAAAATCAATAGGGACACGCTTTGGTTGGCGGGTGTCGTTCGGCAACTCCGTTTTGGGTTCTACCAGATGGGACGTCTCGTCTCACGTCCCTTGAAGGGCGGCGAAAAGCAGACCCGCATTGCGGTGCTCCTGCTCCTGTTTGCGGCCCTTTACTCGAGCGAGGCTCGGGCACAACAGGTGGAGACCTCGCTCCCTCTCTCGCAGCGGTTTACGATCAACCTGGCGGCGGGAGTTCCCGAGTACATTGGGGATGCCACCTCTACCTCCAATGCGCCGCAGAGCCAGTGGTGGTACGAGAATACGAGGGATTCGGCGACGTATTCGATCGCCAATTTCACGGAGAGTTCGGACGGGAGCGCCAACTGGCAGCAGGTTGGCCTGCCCTATGACGCGAACATACCAAGAACCTTCATCAATCAGACGTCCGGCGGCGGACAAGGTTCTTTGACCGGAAACCAAAACTGGTACCGGCTCCACTTCAAGGTGGACCCGAAATATGCGAGTCAGAAGTTCATGCTCGAGATCGAAGGCTCGCACACCGGCGTGCAGGTCTATATCAATGGCACTTTGCTTCCGGGCATCAGTGCGGTTGCTGCCAACGCGAATGCGACTCACGTCGTGGGTTTCGTTCCCGTCGCCGTTGACCTTACGCCTTATCTCCATGCGGACGGCAGAACAGACAATGTCATCGCCATCGACGTCTCCCGTGGCAGTACGTGGTTCGAGCAGCCCAGCTTCTCCGGCGCCTTCCGCTTTGGCCAGGCCATGGCCGGCTTGTTCCGCAACGTCAAGTTATTTGTAACTAATCCCGTCCATATTCCGATCAATGTGTACTCCAATCAGAAGACCTGGGGCACCTATGTTGGAACGGTCTCGATCACTCCCGCGGCAGGCGGAACCGCAACTGCCGCCTCGGCGGTCGTCGAAGTGCAAACGAATGTTCTGAATGAGAGCGCGACGGCGCAACAAGTGACGTTGACAACGCAGATTGTAGATGCGAACGGAGATGTCGTGGTCACCGCACCGCCTGTCACACAATCGGTGCCGCCGATGACAGCGGCCACCTTTCCGTCCACGGCGACCCCGATGTTTCAGCAGCAGATCACCGTCCCAAATCCAACCCTGTGGTATCCGAATAACTCGAACTACGGCAAGCCTTATATGTACAAGGTCTACCACATCGTCAGCGTCAGTGGAGTGGTGGTCGACTCGGTGCAGAGCCCGCTGGGTATCCGCATCATCACCTGGGACAGTAACTTTCCCTCCTTCAACGGCCATCCCATGCACCTGTGGGGTGCGTCTGGACGCTATGACTACCCGGCCCTCGGATCTGCCGTTCCAGACGAGCAGGTGTGGCGTGACCTGGCCCAGTTCGCGGCAAGCGGCGGCAACATCTGGCGTCCCGGCCACTCCACCAGCAGCGAAGAGTTTGTTGAAGCGGCGGATGCTTACGGCATCATGATCGACCAGCCAAGCGGCGATGGCGAAGGCAGCTTCACCAATCCTTCGGCGGACAATACGACACTGAAGACCGAAATTCACCGCGACATGATTATTCGCGATCGTAGCCATCCTTCGATCCTTGACTGGGAAGAGGACAACGGCGGCAATAACCTGAGCCTCGTAAGTACCCTTGCCAGCCTCGAAGCGCAGTGGGACAACATCAACCCGCGTGAACAGGCCACCCGTGCCTATCTGCCGTCTTATTCCAACTACGTCGGCATCGACGAGTGCGACGGCGTCGGTTGCGAGTCAGGCATCAAGCAGACGTACCCCAGCAAGCCGGCGTTTGGAGCCGAATACTGGGATAACATCGGCACCGGGCGCGGTCTCGCGTGGGATAACGAGCTAGCCTTTGCTGCGCCCTACCTGAAAGCCTGGCGCGAGGGCCGCGCTAACAACACTTTCGGTATGGCGCAGTGGTACTTCGCCGACACCCCAGGCGAGGTGAGTCTCTTCTCGGAGGATCAGAAAACCGTCGATACACGGATCGATCCGACAACCAGCAAACAGGTGGACCTCGCCAACTACGTTCGTTCGCTCGGCTACTCGATGGTCGACCAGAACCGCTTCCCCAAGCTGCTTTACTACATCTACGAGGCGAACTGGACGCCCTACTCGGTCAAGCCGGTCGTGGAGCTCGCGCATCACTGGAACCGCGCATATGAGTATCAGAATGGCATTCCGATCCAGGAGAACGCCTTTAGCAACTGTCCCGCGGTCCGCTTGCTGATCAATGGCGTCAACAAAGACCCGCTCACTGGCGCAATCCTGGCCGACCAGACACCTAACCCCTGGAACATCCAGGTAGGCGACCTTACACAAAACACCACCGTCATGCCTGGCCAGGTCCATTGGATGGTGAACTGGGCCCCCGGTACCGTCATGGCACAGTGCATCGATGCCAACGGCAACGCAGTCTCCAACGTCGCCGATTCGCGCACTACGGCCGGAACAGAAAACAAGATCGTGCTGACCGTCGTTCCGGAGTTGCAGAAGCCAGATGGGACCAGCTTCCAGTGGACTTCCAATGGCTCAGACGCGGCCTTTGTCGTCGCTCAGGTACAGGACGCGCAGGGCAATATTGTTCCTACGGCGGCCGACAACGTCACCTTCACTGTTACCGGCCCGGCCACCTACATGGGCGGTACGCAGCAGCGTGTTGCCAGCCCCTTATTTACGAACTATTACCAGGACGCCTTTTCCCAGGCAAACAGCAACGTCATCAACGGTGTGCCGTACGCCTTCTTCCACTCTCCTGGCGACCCCGAGCTCAACTTCGAAGGCGGCCTGCAAAAGATCGCTCTTCGCAGCACCTTCACCCCCGGCACCGTCACCGTCACGGCATCCGCCCCTGGTCTCGCGAGCGGTAGTGTCCAACTGAGCTCCGTCGCTCCACCGGCACCGGTGCAGTCGCAGGCCCCCGCCATTATCGTTCCGCCGGTCAGCACGTCGGTCACAGCGGGTAAGTCGGCAACCTTTACCGTGGCGGCCAGCGGCTCTGGAGCGCTGAACTACCAGTGGTACATGGGTACGACAGCCATCGCGGGCGCCACCGGCACCAGCTACACCACGCCCGCAACCACTCTCGCGGACAATAACGAAACCTTCATGGTTACGGTTACAAGTGCGGGCGGCTACGGTGCAGTCACCTCCAACCCCGCCACACTCTCCGTAGTCGCGCCGGTAAACGCCGCAATCACGACGCAGCCTGCGTCGCAGACGGCTGTCGTGGGTCAGACGGCAACGCTCAGTGTGGTTGCATCCGGTTCGCCCCAGCTCAATTACGCGTGGTACGAAGAGAACGTGCTGGTTGCATACGGCGCGCAGAACACCTTCACCACGCCCGTGCTGACGGCAGCGGGAACGCACACCTTCTACGTCGTCGTCAGTAACCCTCTTAACAGCGTGCAGTCCTCGAACGCGGTGCTCACCGTCAATGCCGCAACGCCGGTAAGCTTCGTCACCCAACCCGCAAGCCTGATTGCTGCGACCAACCAGCCGGTGCAGTTGACCGCGGTCGTCGCCGGCTCCGCACCCTACACCTACCAGTGGCAGTTCACCCCCAAGGGCGGCTCGACCACTATTGTTGCGAGCAACACTCAGCTCTCCAACACCATCAGCTACCTCATCCCAGCGATGAATGCGGCCAACGTCGGCGCATACACCGTCACGGTCAATAACGCGGCTAACGTCCCCGTTACCAGCGCCGCGGCGCAGCTCACTCTGGCCCCTCCGGGCAATAACCTCGCGCTCGGTCGATCGGCCACGTCAAGCAGCACGCAAAACGCCTGCAATGACGGAACGACAGCTCCGCCCTACAGCGGCGTGGGATGCCTTGGTGCAGAGGACGCTGTGGATGGCAATCTTACCAGCCGTTGGGGATCCGCCACGGCAGGTGCACCTCCCACGACCCTCGTACCGGGTGTCGACCCGTCCTGGTTGCAGGTCGACCTTGGATCGGTGCAGTCGTTCAACACGGTCGTCATCACCTGGGAAAACGCCTCCGCGGCTCAGTACCAGATCCAGTACACGAGCGAGACTCCCACAGCCAACACGGTTTGGAGCATTGCGACCACAAACAACGCCGGCGCGGGCGGAACGGAGACGCTTACCTTCCCAACCGTCCAGGCTAGATATGTGCGCCTGTACGGCACGCAGCGAAACACTCAGTATGGATACTCTCTCTTTGAGTTCCAGGTCTATAACATCGCACAGCTTGGCGCCTCGACCGAGCGCTACAGCCCCAGTCCCACCAACGCCTCGCTGGTTCGGGATAACCTGCTTGGCCTAACCTGGACCAGCAGCATCAAGACCAACACCGCCATAGGGTCGCAGTTCACCGGAGTGGATGCCGCCGCTTATTGCTCAAGCATTGGCATGCGCCTTCCAACGCAGGCTGAAGCGCTTGACATAAGCGGAATCAATAACTCATCGAATGCGTTTCCCGGCCCCTGGAATACCTGGACCTCGACGGTGGATCCGAACGATGCGAACCAAACCGCAATCGTCGGTTTCGACGGCAGTGTGGCAGAAAAAGTAACTGTCAACTGGCCTGGCGAAACCCTGTGCACCCTGGGAACCTCCTCGGCCCAGGCGGCTGTCATCCAGGCACAACCGCAGGCCCACACCGCAACGGTGGGCCAGTCGGCGATGTTCACGGTCGCCGCCACGGGAACGCCCGCACCGAGCTACCAGTGGCTCGAAAACGGCATTAACATTCCCGGCGCAACGTCGGCAACCTACATCACGCCACCGACCGCATCCACTGACAATGGGGCTACCTTTAACGTCATCGTTTCGAACGGTGAGAGCGCCATCAACAGCACCTCGGCCGGGCTCACCGTCTCGACTAACCCCGTGCCGCCTCCTCCCAACCCGAACCCCAACCCGGGTAACGGCAATACCGGCCCCAACGACACGGCGGTCCCAGGCTTCGGAACCGGTCCGGTTCCGGCAGGTCCGAACCTTGCCTTGGGCGCAAAGGCTACCTCTTTGGCAGACGAGAACACCCAGGTCTATCCTCCGAGCGCTGCGAACGACGGGAACCTCACCACTCGTTGGTCTTCCGCCTTCGCTGATGCCGAATGGATTCAACTGGACCTTGGTTCCGTGCAATCCATCGGACAGGTTGTCCTGCGCTGGGAGCGCGGCTATGGCTCTCAGTACCAGATACAGGTATCAACCGATGGGCAGACCTGGACAACGGCATGCAACCAGACCAACGGTCAGGGCGGGTCTGAAAACCTTGTCTTCCCCGCTGTGATTGGGCGCTACGTCCGCATGAACGGAGTGCTGCGTGCATCGAACTACGGCTATTCCCTCTGGGAGTTTGAGGTGTATGGACCTGTAGGACCCGCGATCGCGACTCAACCGGTCAGCCAGACGGTGGTCGCAGGTGCGCAGGCGCAGTTCACGGTAGTGGCGGGCGGCACCGGGCCCTTCACGTATCAGTGGCTTCGTGGCGGAGTCGCCATCCCCGGAGCGACCAGCGCAACCTACACCACGGCCGCACTCTCGTCCATCGACAGCAGCAGTGTTTTCAGCGTAGTCGTGAGCAATGCCGGCGGTTCTGTGACCTCTTCGAGCGTATCGGTCACGGTCACGAACCCGACACCCGGCGTCGCTAACCTTGCACTCAATAAATCCGCAACCTCGAGCCCCAACGAGAACGCCAATCTCGCTGCTCTGAACGCCGTGGATGGCAACCTTACCACGCGCTGGTCATCGGCATTCGTCGATCCCTCCTGGATCGAGATCGATCTCGGTTCGCCCCTGCTCATCAACAAGGTCGTTCTCTACTGGGAAGCGTCCTACGGTGCGGCTTACCAGATCCAGGTCTCGAATGACGAACAAACCTGGACTCCGGTCTACACGCAAACCGCAGGGAAGGGAGGTGTCGACACACTGACGTTCCCAGCCGTTATCGACCGTTACATCCGTATGTACGGTACGGCCAAGGCAACGCAGTATGGATACTCGCTTTACGAGTTCCAGGTCTACGGAGCCGACGTGCCGAGCATCGTCACTCAGCCGGCGAGTCAGGCGGTGAACGCGGGATCGACCGCCACCTTCAATGTTGTAGCGGGTGGGGATGGTCCCTTTACCTACCAGTGGCTGCGCAATGGCGTTGCCATTGCCGGAGCGACGGCAACCGGCTACACCACACCGGTGCTGATGTCCGGCGACAGCGGCAGCACCTTCACAGTCAGTGTCACAAACAGCACCGGCACAACGACCTCCGCCAAGGCGCTTCTGACGGTCCAGTCTACTGCTCCCACGGGGCCAAATCTTGCCCTCAACCAACCGGCGAAGGAAAGTGCCAGTCAAAATGATGCCACGTTGGGTCAAGCTCTTGCGGTAGACGGCAACTTGGCAACCCGCTGGGCTTCGGCTTCCGCCGATCCATCCTGGATATACGTGGATCTTGGGACAGCCAAGACGGTCAACCAGGTCATCCTGCGCTGGGAGGCAGCTTACGGTAAGGCTTACCAGATCCAGGTTTCGAATGACGCACAGACCTGGACGCCTGTGTTCACCCAGACCGCAGGTCAGGGCGGGGTGGAGAACATCTCGTTTGCGCCCGTTAGCGCCCGCTTCGTGCGCATGTACGGAACGGTCCGTGGAACGCCGTACGGCTACTCGCTGTATGAGTTTGAGGTCTATGGCCCGGCCACGGCCCTAACCATCACCACTCAACCAGCAAACCAAAGTGCCAATGTGGGATCGACAGCCACCTTTACTGTTGTAGCCGGTGGCACGGGTCCCTTCACCTATCAGTGGTTCAAAAACCAAGTCTTGATTCCCGGCGCCACGTCCGCGAGTTACACCACCCCGGTGCTCGCATCAAGCGACAATGGCGGGCTGTACAGCGTAACTGTGGGAAATGCGGCCGGTACTGGCACCGTTACGTCGTCGTCCGCAACCCTCTCGGTCGGCAGCTATACGATCTATCCTGGATTCATCGGGGTCGATCTCAACAACAACACAAAAGGCCGCTGGACCAACGACCAAGTCTTCGTAACGGTGATCGGGATCGATCCCAGCACTAATAAGTTTGCTTATCTCACAGCTGATGGGACCATCGTCGACTTCACCCTCAACGACAGCAGCGCCGCGAACCACCTGACTCACGGCGGGAAGAACTACGGGAACTATTCCTTCACGCTTGCGCAAAGCACGCTGCTCAAAATCCCGCCGTTCGGTTCGGCGCGTGCCTACATATCACTTGGCGCGCCCCTCTACATCCAGGTCAATGGAGATGCGAGCGGGAACGTGACAGGTTATGCGGGGCCCAATCCGCAGAACGGCACCGATCCCAACATCAACACGTACTTCGATTGGTACGAATTCAACGTCGCTGGCAATGGCTCCATCTACATCAACACCACGCAGGTCGACGAGTTCGGGTTGCCCCTTACCCTCGACGTGTGGGGCTCGGCCGGCACGTTCCACCAGCAGGTCGGCATCACAGAATCGATCGCCCAGCTCGACAGCGAGTTCGCCAACGAGGTGCCTGCACAGTTCCAACCGCCAACCATGTCCAATCTCCGCATCTTCTCGCCGGCCAAACTCTCGTTGGCCGCAGGGGCTGCCAACGGCAACTACTTCGACAGCTATGTCGCGGGCGCATGGTCCAGCTATGCCACAACGCCGGTGTCCATTACCCTCAACGGCCGCCAGTTTACGGGTACGGCCTCAGGTACGAACCTCACATTCAACGAAGTAAATCCTTCCTCGGCTCACGTCGGCGAGACCTTCGTCGTGCAACAGCCTTCCACCCAGGACATCCTTGGATGTGCCGGCACCATGGCAACTGGCGTCCCTGGCACCACCCCTCAACTGCAGGATGAGAACGCCGTGCAACTGCAACTACAAAATCAGATCTGTTCGGCAATCAACCGTCACGTCCTGCTCACTCCGGCGAACTGGGCCAGTGCCTCAGCCTACTATGGCGCGGCGCCGGCTAACTTCTACTCGGAATTTTGGCACAACCACTCCATTGGGGGGCTGGCATACGGCTTCTCTTACGACGACAACAACAACCAGAGCACCACAATTGCCACGCCACAACCGGAACATATGGCATTCGGCATCGGCTGGTAGCCCCACAGGTAACAGGAGCCGCGTTGTTCTGCGCGGCTCCTGTTACCTGGCAATTGCGCCACCCAGGTGAGGCTTAGCCGAGCATCGTACGTGTATGTCTTTGCGTAGGTTCCGGCGAATTGTTCTTGCTGTCCCCACGCGCGAAGCCATCCCTTCGACCCGTCAAACGCAAGTTTTGGGAAATAGGCAGACCGCGCGTACTTGACCTCTGCGTCTGCTGCTCGGACTCGCTCTATATCGGCTAGAAGGTCAGGCCAGGTCTTGTATGCGCTTGCGATTGCATCCTCAACGCTTTGATCCAAAGCCTCGCGGATATGAATCTCGTCCAGTTCCTGCACCTTGAAAGACTTGGTCGGAGAAGTAGTCATAATCGTTGCCAAGTCACCAAATGCAGTTTGCTTGGCCCCGAGCGCACTTTGCAGATCGTAGTCCGCCTTCGCGGTAGCGGCACGTGCCTCCAGTACGTCTGGGAGCGTGGCTAGACCATTCGCTTTTCGCTCGCTTGCTGCATCTTCAATTGCCCGGGCATCATTCAGATTCACTTCCGCCGCTTTTCTCAAGCCCGACGCGTTGAGAAGGTTGTAGTATGCCGAACTGACTTGCTGGATCAGGATCAAGTGTTCATTGTTGAAGTTCAGATTCGCTGCAAGCAGATGAGCTTGAGCTGACGAGATTTCATCTCTGCGCGCACCAAAATCCACTAGAGTGTAGTTGAGAGTCAGAGCAGTTTCGAAGGTGCCGATGTCCTGAAGTACAAACGATTGATATAGAAGAGGAGGGTTCTTGAAGGTTCTTCCTCCAGCTGCCGCCAATACGGTCCGATAGAGTTCACTTTTTGCGATGCTGACAGATGCAGCTGCCACTCGAGTTCGTTCCCATGCGGCGTATTGCAGATAGACCTCTCCCACATCGGTGGGGCGTACGGTCCGTCCGGAGCGATCCAGCAGTTGCACCTGCAACAGATCCTCAAACCGCATGCGCTTACGAGACCCTGGCGGCGCGAGCGTTCCGAGAATTGCTGGCGACTGTTTTGATCGACTATCGAATAATCCTGTAGCGCCAGAGACTAGCAACAGTTCGAAGGACTTCCGGCCGAATGCGCTTGTCGACCGAAAATGCACCTTCGACACTTCGACAGTCGAAGAGTCCGAATGACAGACGCCGCATGCCTCGATCTTGATCCGGACGAAACCTGCTGGCGGATCGATCAGGGGTTTTTCGGTCGGTCCCAGCTTGCCAGGCGCAATAGCCCATTCCACGAGCTACGGTCCAGCGATCTGCCGTAACTTGGGAGACCAACTGTTGCGTACAGCCCTGAGTCACTCACCCGCAAGGCTTCTGTCCGCCCTCCAATTTGCCTGCCGTCCGAAGATCGTCCCGACTCTCGGGAACTTGAACTAACGACCGGGCTCCGAATCTTCGCCAGGAATTTATTCGGCGCTACTCCCGCAGAGGCGGCGAGGCTCAATTGCTCCCGGATCTGGGCCCGAATGGCCGTGCCACACGAGTTGCAGTGGGCAGGCCAGACTTGCTCGGTCACGTCCAGATATGCCTCGTCCAAAGACAGGGGTTCGATCAACTCCGTGTGCTGGGTGAAGATCTCCCGGACACTACGCGAGACGGCGCGATACCGCGGAAAATCCGGTGGAATGAATATCGCTTCAGGGCACAATCGTTCCGCACGCACTGCAGGCATGGCCGAGCGAATGCCAAAGCGCCTTGCTTCATAGGACGCTGCGCAAACGACTGATCGATTGCCACGCCAGGCGACGACGACGGGCTTGCCACGCAGTCGGGGATCGTCGCGCTGTTCGACAGACATATAGAATGCGTCCATATCGATGTGGACAATCTTTCGCATGGCCGTCTCGCAACCATTTTATGACCTTGCAGGAAGCGGTTCCGGCCAAACAGCGTTTGCTTCCCAAGTCCGCTTATCTAAAACCAGCCAGCCTGCGAGGCCATAAAATGGAAACGGTGAAAATCGAAGAACAAGCAGCGAAGAAGGCCCGGACGTTTAGTGTGCTTGGGATGGATGTGGACTGGCAGAATCGGTGCGAGCATTGCACTTCGCCTCTCGACGTTGTCGCCTTTCGTTACAAGTGCTGCGATCTGTACTACGCTTGCGTGAAATGCCATGAGGTTCTGGCGGGACACGAAATCGCGATCTGGGGCAAGACGGATTACGAGACGCTGGGAGTGCTGTGTGGAATCTGCCGTACGGAATCTACTATCGGAGAGTATCTCGCAGGCGATGATCGATGCCCGAACTGCAAGACTGCATTCGATTCGGAAATCAAAGCCTCAGATGCCTCAATGCTATTCGGGGGAAGACCGCTTGAACTATAGAAGACAATCTACTGCATCTCTTGTCGCGGCACCATTGTGGTGCAGCGCCCACGCTCGGACCGAATCGGGGCAGGGAGTCGCATGACTCGCCAGGAAGCACTCCAGAAGCTGGAGACAATCAAGAGCAATAGCCTTCGAGTCCTCCGCTTACTTGAAACAGTTCCTCGTACCTCAGAGTCTGATAGAGAAATACGAGATCTAACCGAACTTTTGAAAGTGGAGCTTCAGACTGAATACGAGCGAATGTTGCCTGAAGGCGTTCAAAAGAAGTTGAGCATGTTCGAGATCAGCATCTACTCCCCCACTATTGAAGACACTTGGAGAGGAAGCGGAATCAGCCGGCTCAAGACGGACGGGGTCATCAATGGGAGATGGTCCGAGGTGCTGGAGTCCATCGTCTATAACACCTCAAAATATATCTCATAGCGCTGCTCCGTCCTCGAACTGTGCGCAGACTCGCGTCATCGAGGCGATGTAGAAGCGCTGGAGTCGCGGTTGTTCATGAGCCGACCCGAGGCGGCTGTGGACATTCTCAGGATCCACTAAGCACAGATTGCGCAGAAACCCGCTCCTTGCCTTAAGAATGGCCAGTGGGGCAGACGGCGAAAGAAACAATCGATCCTTGGATTCACAAAAGCGAGAGGGCGATTTCTCTTTCGAGATCTCGCCCCTGCTTTCCGACTTTTCTCGAAGACCCGGTTCGGCATCCGGATTACAGCTGATTGCCATTTCAAAATTGGTTAGTACCTGCGAGCGTAGCCCGCGCTTTCGCAAACACTTCCGTCATCACACTCGCTGCAAGAGCGTCCTCCGGTTCCATCCATGGGCAGACAGTCTCCTGAATGCTTCGTGAGCCCCGCTGCCGGTTCTCCTGATGGCCGTTTGTTTACTCTCTCCTACTGGAAGATTTCTCCTCCGTTGATTCGTAAGATACTCGCGACAGTCGCAGAGCAGAAGCTATAGGGCCATGAGCGAGGTCTTTGGTGTGCGGGAGGGGCCGAATTGGGAACTCCGGCCGCCTCGCAAACATGCCTCTCTATTGGCACGGCATACCATAGCGATGAACTGCGATGATCCCACGTCAGAGTGCGGAATGGCTCCCATCGCAGAGAACGGGATTCCCGCTGTGTTTACAGCCACAAAAATAGAGCGTCTTGGATTCCATTGCGTCATACTTCACCGGAGTGTGGTCAGTGCCCTGGTGGCTGCCGTCGCAGAAGGGCTGATTTTTACTTCCTCCGCAAGAGCACCAGTAGTAGCTCTTCCCTGCCTCAACTGGAAGAGGATAGGGACCTCTTTGCGCGATGATCGGTTCTGACATGTGTGGTTCTCCTTTGGAAGCTGTTGGAATTAGGTGGCGGTTCGTCATTCGTTGTGCAGAGATCCAGCTGCATTGGTTATCGATTGGGGTTGAGGGCTGCGCGAGTTCCGTGAGAAAACCCGATCAAAGAAATTCGCCATGGCTACTTCTGGTCCATTTCAATGTCGAGTGTGATCTTCACGTCGTCGCTGACCACGGCATTCGGGTATTTGCTCCCGAAATTGAAGTCCGCTCGCTTGATGGTTGTCGTAGCTTCAAGGCCGGTGACGAGGCCTCCCTGCATCCCTTTCTGCGGTGCGGCCGGTCCCACGACATCGAGGACAACCGTCTTGGTCACTCCAGCCAGCGTCAATTGCCCGGTGACCTTCAATCCTTTTCCAGAACGCGCCACGGAAGTCGACTTGAACGTGAGGGTAGGGAACTTTTCGACGTTGAAGAGGCTTTCGCCTTTCACATCCTTATCGCGATAAGAATTGCCTGAGTTGATGGTGGTCGCGTCCAGTACGGCGTCCACGTTGTCCTTGGAGGGGTTCTTGGGGTCCAAAACTACGGTCCCGGTGACGTTCGTAATCGCGCCTCGAACGTTGCTCACGGAGAGATGGCGAACCTCAAAATTTGCTTGCGAATGAATGGGATCAATCGTCCAAGTATTGCTCTGGGCGAATGCGGGTGACGCCAGCACCGCTAGAAAAGCGAAGAATGTGACATGCAACGTAATCTTCATAAACTCCTCATTGGTCATCTTTAAGACAGATGGTTTCATCACTCAACCGACTATTTCTTCTGTGTTTTGAGAGAGAGCTATGTCATTTATCAACAAATGACTGTTAAGCATCATTCGTCTACTAATAACACAACAAACGTCAACTATGCAACAAATATCGTTTTCCTCTACAATTGAGGGTGATCATGGTCGAATCGGACTCCAAAGGCGTTGACCCCCGCGTTAGGCGTAGCCGTATCCTCTTGCAGGAAGCGCTCGCGCGGTTGTTGACAAAGAAAACCTTTGAAGAAGTGTCGATTCAGGACGTGGCTGAAGAAGCTACGGTTAACCGAGCGACGTTTTATGCTCACTACCCTGACAAGTACGCGCTTCTTGAATGCATGACCGCGTCCCGTTTTCAGGAGCTGCTGGATGAGCGGGGTGTGACCTTTGACGGCACTTGCAACACCGCGCTAAGGCTGATCCTGTTAGGCATCTGTGATTACCTCGAGACGACCCTTGAAACACAATCCGACAAAGAACGAGCCATGGACCCGCATGTAGAATCCGCCATCACAGGAGTCGTAAGGCAAATGATCCTCCTTGGCCTCAAGAAGCATCCCTGGATAGGTGCAATCTCAGAGGAGATCGTCGCTGCGACGGTGAGTTGGGCGCTCTATGGAGCGGCCAAGGAATGGCTGAGAACTCCGAACAGAGTGCCCGCGGATGCTATCGCCAATAACGTCACCCAGATCGTCTTTCCACTTCTCCAACCGGTAAGCGCGGGACAGATCTTGAAGGGCTGAGTGAATTTGAAACGAGACCGGCCATCTTGTTTGAGTCGGACTGGGAGCGCTTCATCGCAAAGGTGCTGAATGAAAGCGAGACTCTCGACCTATTGCGCCTCAGCATGAGCCCTGTCATCGCGGAACACCTCTGGAAGCGGATGCTTGCCTTCGAACCTTCGAACTTCACCCAGACGGTCGATAAGTATTCGAACGCCCTCAGATCTGGAGGGAAAAAGTGAAGTTCAAGAAGCTCTTCTCATCCTTGTTTTCTTTGCTCGGGGACGGACCTAAGCCCGATTCTCACCAACGTGTTCTACCGCGCAGTCCAGTGCTCACCGCCGTATTCCTCGAGCAGAAGGTAACGTTACCAAAACCCTATTTGGAGGCTTCTTTGCCGGAGGGTTTCGCCGAGCAAGGGACGTATTGGAGCCCTCGACTTCAACCCTACGGTCATCCGCGACTCGACTCAATTCAAGCCACTAGCCGGAAGGGTCAGTTATCCCGGAAGCTGACAGGCTCCCATAAGTCGAGCGAAAAGAGAACACAGCTATGAACGATGCCCCACCCAGTGTGTACAAATATCTTCTTCCGGACCGTGCGGTCGGGCTCCTCGACAAGGTCTACCCCAATTGGGGACTCACCTGATTTCTGGTGAGCCACAATTGACCGGGTCAATTGTGGAGAAAGTGAAGGATTGACTTGTTGAATGTTGTGGGGGCCTGCCAAGGGGCAAAGTGGCTCACGTTGGGAAGGATGATTAGCTTTGCGCCAGAAATAGTGGCTGCAAGATAGTCTGTGTGAGCGCGAATAATGAACTCCTCATGGTCGCCCTCGGCGATGGCGATCTTAGACACTTTGATAGCAGCGAGTTCTTTCGTTGTGTAGTTAGGCTCTTTATTCTGCATCGCTTCGAGCGCTCGGTGAAGAGTGTTGAACCCGTCGGGGGTGGGCGAGATGCGAGCATAATCTTTCGCCAACCTTGCTGCCGCTTCAGAAAGGATGTGAGAAGTGAAAGTGCCTGGCACGATGGCATCAGTATTCATATTTGCGCCAAAAGCGTACACGCGGTTGACTCGTTCTGGATTCTTCATTGCCATGATCAGGCTGATGTTTGCTCCGTCGCTCCAGCCAACGAAGGACGCTCTCTTGAGATGTAGCGTATCCATTACAGCCACGACGTCGCTCTGCATTCTCTCATAGGAAAGCGGATAAGGTCCTAGCGTACTCCGCCCGTGTCCACGACTATCGATCAAGATGACCTCATGGTGGGTTTTGATCAAAGCTGGAACCTGATTCCCCCAACTCAAGCTGCTCTCCATCCCTCCATGTAATAGAATAACTGGCTCGCCCTTACCGGCCGTTCCGTACCAGATCCGCGCTCCATTGTGGTCAACATAACCCTCCTTTGCCAGCGGGGGAAGGGGTTGCTCCACTGGCAGAGTTTCCCATGTTGGAGTCGAAGAAACATTGCTCCTTTTAGGCTGCAGGATAAGTGTGACGGCGAGCGTAGCCGAAGTGACAAACAGCATGCTATCTCCTTTAAGCGTGGTTCCTGGTGGTGGCATCGCAGGTTCTGTCAGCCGACCGGACCGATGCCAATTGCCAACGGCTCAGGAGCTCGTGATGGCCCTCTCAGTGCGAGCCGTCATGTGAGGCTTTCTGATCGTGAATCTGTATGGCGCCTTGCAACACCACTTCCTATTCTTTTAGTTTCCTGCCAGAACTCCGAGGCCAGAAACCGCCGGAGGAGCCTGACCCGCAGACGATGAAGTCGTAATGCGGCTTCAGCTCCGCCGTGAGCTTCTGCTGATTGTCACGTACTCGCTCAATGAAGTCATCTGTTCCGTGTTTCATCGTAGATGGCCGTTTTGGCTTCTTTAGCTGGATTGACGGTAAATTGCCCTGCTCCATTGATATTTGGCATCTGTTTCCAAATATAAACACTCGTGAAGGTACATTTATTCCGGCGCTGTTGCATAAATCCAGAACCACGCAGGCAAACTGCAACTCTGCTTGTTAATTGCAACAATGCCATTTGAAAAGACCCGCACGGCTTCTCGCTCCACGTGCGGGAACCCTTTCTACCTCCCAGTAATACTGGAAACGGGGCGAACTGCTCCAACGCTACCGCGAAGGGCAAGGAGGACCCAGCTTGGAGCCATCGGACTTGTGGTCAACATGATCGTCCTCTGGAATACGATTTACATCGAAGCGGCGCTTGAGCAGTTGCAAAAGGAGGGTTTAACCGTCCGGGACGAAAATGTTGCGCTCCTTTTGCTCCTCATTCACGAGCACGTCAATATGCTTGGAACGCTATTCCTTCGCAATGCTGGACATCGTGGCCAAAGGAGGACAGCGCCTCCTACGCGATCCCGGAGATGGAAACGGTTAACCTCACTTTCCGTCCATTTGTTCCAAAGATCCCGGCTTCCAGGCAACAGGCCTATCGTGCCTTGACAGCTCGTTTGAACCCCACAGGGATCGACCTCTCAACCAATCCTTGAAAGGCCTTCTTTGCTCGCATGTTTGCATCGCGATTACGCATAAAGCGACGGCTCGCATGGTGGTTCAGGTAGATTCCCATCAGCTCCCAGATGAACTGGTCGACATCAAGATCTTTATGGAGATCTCCAACAGCAATCGACTCGACGATGAATTGCTTGAGTATCTTGTCCCATTGTTTCTCTAGCTCTAGCAATTTATCTCGTACTGGCCCCTCCACATCATCAAGTTCGAACATCCCAGCCGCAGCCGGGCAACCGCCGACGAGGCCGGCTTTAGTAGACCAGCCAAACCAGTTCTCTACGAGTGCTGTCAAGCGAGACAAACCCTCCTGAGCACGCATTGCTGGAACGACGACATGCTTGTGCGCAACATCTACCATCCGCTCCAGGAGTGCTATATCAATATCTTCTTTCGACTTGAAATGGGCGAAGAGACCGCTCTTGGACATCCCGACCTGATTGGCCAATACACCGATGGTTACGCCGGCAAAACCGGAAGCGCTCAAAAGGTCCAGGCCTGCGTCTA
>JAOAPF010000081.1 GCA_025462755.1 Edaphobacter sp. | reverse complement strand
CGGGCGCGCCGCAAAAGAAGCTGGATGTGCCATTGAGCAGTCCGTCTGATAGTGTCAAGCCGTTGGGACCGCCGGCAGAGAAGCCGGATGAGGCCGATCCGGATGCGCCCGAGGGCGTCGGGGGTACGCCGAAGAACGCCTATCCTGCTCCTGTGGTTCCTTCGCCTTCGAATCCTTCAGGGCCTTCGAACACACCGGGTCCTGCTCCTAGCGCTGCTACGGACAAGTCCATACCGCCTTCTGGTTCGCGTGTCATTGCGCCGGCGAGACCGGTGCCGAGTGGACCGGCGAAGGAGACTACTGCACCAGCGACGCTCGTTGAGGAGCAGAGGAACGGCGTCGCGAAGCCACCGCCCGACATAGAGTGAAGTAGCGTTGAGCCTTAGCGACGTCGCGGCCGATCTGTTCTCGCAGCGCTTCGGGATTTGGCCAGCGCATCTCCGGGCGTAGACGCTGGAGAAATGTCAGGGTCAGGGGTGTGCTTTCGTCCAGCGCGGTGGGATGAAAGTTCAACAGGTGGGATTCGACGGTGAAGGAGTCGGCACCGAAGGTTGGGCGATTGCCCACGTTGGTGACCGCGTCGAAGGTTTCGCTGGATGCGCCTGTGCCGATGGTGAGGGTCGTGATGTAGACGCCGTTTGCGGGAAGCAGTTCAGTATAGGGAGCGAGATTGATGGTTGGCACCGTGTAACGTGTACCGTAGCCGCGCCCTGAGGCTGGGGTACTCAGAATGCCGAAGCTTCGTCCTAACAGAGCGCGCACGTGGTTGACATCGCCCTTCGCGATCAGCTGCCGTATGGTGCTGGATGAGATGGCGCTGCCTCGGATGGTTTGCGGCGTGTAGACACGGACGCCGAAGCCGAGTTCGCGGCCGAGCATCTCGAGACTGTCGATGCCTGCTTTGGCCTGATAGCCGAAGTGAAAATTTTCGCCTTCGTGCAGCTCGGTTACATGCAGAACCTGCTGCAAGACGTCTGTGGCGAAGCTGCGGGCGGACGTTCGCGAGAACTCTTCGGTGAAGGGCAGGATCAGAACGGCGTCGATGTCGGTGGAGGCGAGGAGTTCGAGTTTCTCGTCGAGGGGCGTGATGAGCGGCTGGCTGGACTCGGGGCGGAGGACACGCGCGGGATGCGGGTCGAACGTGATGGCGATGGAGCGGGCACCTAGCGAGCGGGCGCGGGCGACGACCTCGGCGATGACCCACTGGTGGCCGCGATGGACACCGTCAAAGTTGCCGATGGTGGCGATCGATGGGCCGAAGTTGGGGGGAACCTCTGCGAGTTGGCGGAAGATCTGCATCAGGAGATCTCGAACTTTATCTGCTGCCCGTCGTACGCGAGGCGCATGTGGGTGGGTAGATTGGCGTTGGTAGTGTCGTGGTCCAGATCGTGGCTCATGTGGGTGAAGAAGGCGCGCTTAGGCTTCAGCCGTTCGACGATTGCGACCGACTTGTCGAGATGCGAGTGACTGGGGTGGGGATCGCGGCGGAGGGCGTCAATGATGAGTACATCGAGATTCTGCAGTAGAGGAATGCTGGTTTCCGGGATGTCGCTCATATCGGTGAGGTAGGCGGCGCTGCCGAAACGATAGCCGGTGATCTCCTGCCGGCCGTGGGTGACGGGGATTCGCTGGAAGCAGGCGCCGAATAACTTGATTCCAGCTCCGGGGGTGGGGTCGATGCGATGAATCTTCACACGTGCGCTGGTGGGGTAGCGGTCTTCTTTGCGAAAGGTATATTCGAAGATGCGTTCGATGCTGTCTGCGGTCTCCTGATCCGCGTAAATCGGGAGATGATCATTCCCATGAAAGGTGAGCGGACGCAGATCGTCGAAGCCCATCACGTGATCGGCATGGCCATGAGTGTAGAGCACAGCATCGACGCGGCGAATGCCTTCGCGCAAGGCCTGGGCGTGGAAGTCGGGACCGGTGTCGATCAGCACGGTATGGCCGTTGTAGGCAAGCCGGATTGATGGACGGGTGCGGCGATTGTGCGGGTCGGACGAGGTGCATACGGCACAGTCGCAGCCTAGCGTGGGCACACCCATTGAGGTGCCTGTGCCAAGGAAGGTGAGGGTGGATTCCATTGTTTAGAGCAATTCTCCCGTCACTGTGAAATGGAAGATCCTGCGGAGTGCCGTTTTCGTTGAGAAAAAACGGCCATCAGTTTCAACGCACCAAATTACACCCACGGGAGAATTGCTTTAGCGGGCCGTTTAGCGGATGATGCCTGGACCGCCAGCGCCTGGACCGCCGGGGCCTGGACGTGCGCCACCGGGTGCTTTGGCTGCGGCAGAGCGCGCGAGAGCCTGTGTGATTTCGAGGAACGCCATGCGCAGTTCGAAGAGTGCGCTTTCGAGCAGACGGGTCTCTTCGGGGGTGAGATTGCCCTTGGTCTTTTCCGCGAGCACACCCAGCATGTCGATGCTTTGACGGGCGCCGAGGATGTCGACCTGCGGCTGCTGGCCTTCGTGGGTTGCGGCTCCGAGTTGCATCATCGCTGTCATGTAGATGGACTGCACGAGCTGCTCGAAGCTCATCGCGGGTGGATGATCCATGCCCGGGTTGGAAGAACGAATTGCGGTGTCGAGCCGGTCTGCTGTCATTTCGTAGGCGCGGCGAGCCTGATCGTTCTCTTCCGCGGTGGGAGGAGGCGGTAGTTCTGACTGTGTTGCTGTCTCGGGCGGGGCAGCAGCGGCTTGCGGCGGTTCGCTGGCGGCGGGTGGGATTTGGGCTGGAGCCGATTCGCGCTCTTCTCTTTCCGGGGAGGGATCTGCATCAGGGCGCAAGTCGCCGTCCATAGTGAACTTGCGGCGATCGGTGACGACGAAGGGCTTGGTTTGCTCAGGCATGGTTACACTCTTTCAGAAGATCCAGATGCAGGTTGCGGGGCTGATGGTGCCGCCGCCGAAAAGGGAAGCGACACGGGGACGGCAACTCCTCCGGGGTAATGAAGCGAGAGGCTTCGGTCGAGAGCTTCGCGACGTACATAGCCAAGGGCCAGCTGTACGATTGTGGCGTGGTCTGTGGGCAAGGGAATCGCAGCGGTGCTGGTTAGCTCGCCGACCTGCTTGCCGTCGGCCTCGAGGGGCGCGCCGCCAGCGGGTAGCTGACCCTCGAGCCGGAATGCGCTAAAGGTTCGATGCACATTGCCACGGGAGCGGATGCGCTCCACGATCTCCTGGCCGAGGTAGCATCCCTTGGCAAAGTGCAGGGCGCGAGTTTGTCCGGTCTCCTGCGGCAGCTCTCGGTCGCGGATGTCGGTGCCATAGAGCGGCGTTCCTTCGAGGATTCGGAGCCATTCGAGGCTCTGCACCTCGCATAGGACAGCACCGGCGTTTTGGAGAGTTTCGAGGAGTTTCGATATGGTGTTGGCGTCGGCCCATAGTTCGAAGCGCGGGATCAGCGGGCTCTCGGTGTGAATTACGCGGATTTGAGCGGCATCCCAGGGCATCGACTGCTTTTCAAGGACTCCGAGATGTTCGACGTGGAGGCCGATTCGTGCGAGCAGAGAAGCTGCCTTGGGGCCGGCGATTAGCAAGCCTGACTGGCCGGCGGTTGCATCGGCCAACTCTACGTCGTCCATGATGATGAAGCGGTCGAGCAGGGCCATGAGACCCGGGACCTGGGTTGCGGCCGTTTCCATCAGGAGAGCGTCGGGCTCGGCAAAGATTGTGGCGTCGCCCTGGATACGGCCCTGTACGCTCAGCAGGAAGTTGTAGTTACCCTCTCCGTTCTGCAATTGCTGGATGGAGTTGGTGACCATGCCATTGAGCCAGCGGACGCGATCTTCTCCGGTTACGCGAATCCAACCCATGTGGTCGAGACGCGAAACGCCGGTCTCCCGGAGCTGCGCGGTAAGCTGCGCGGCGGAGCTGGATGTCGATGCGGTGGCGATTTCGGATTGTGCGGGCGGGGTCATATCGGCGATAGCGGGAAACTCTCGTACACTTGATTATAGCGGTGGATTGAGAGGTTCATGTTGCGGCTAGCGCTTTGCGGTGGAGTTGGAAGTCGAATAAGGTGGGTCGCGGGTTTCGCATTGTTTGTAGTCAGTTATGCGGCGTATGCAGGCCAGGCTACGCCCCCGAATCCGAGTCAAACACCACCCGAGTCCGCGGCACAGGCGCCCATGACGCAGGAGCAGGCGAAGGAGCTATTCCGCTCGGTCGATGAGATTCTGAGTTTTGCCAGCAACGATACCAAATTGCCGATCGAGCACACGGTAAAGCGCAAACTGATCTCACGCGATGAGGTTAATCACTATCTTCGTGAAAAATTTGACGAGGACGAAGGTGCGAAGCGTATGGAGCGCTCTGAGATTGTGCTGAAGAAGTTCGGTTTGCTCGACCGCGACTTCCATCTGCGTCCCTTTCTTCTCTCGCTATTGACGGAGCAGATTGCCGGGTTCTACGACAACAAGACGAAGACGGTAAATCTGCTGGACTGGATTAAGCCGGACGAGCAGAAGCCGGTGCTGGCACACGAGTTGACTCATGCGCTGCAGGATCAGAAAGTCGGCCTGACGAAGTGGTCTTCAGTCAGTATTAACGGGCCATCGCGCAATGTGCAGGAGGACAACCATCATCTGCAGGTGGATGAGGCCGACACTGCGCGTGGTGCCGTTGCCGAGGGGCAGGCCATGGCTGTCTTCGTCGACTACACGCTGCGTCCTACCGGAAAGACGCTTGCCGATGCGCCGGATATTGCGGGCAAGCTAAAGGATCAGGTGGCTGATACGTCCGGGTCGCCGGTGATGGCGCGGGCTCCGTTACTGCTGCAGGAATCGCTGCTGTTTCCCTACAGCGAAGGACTGAGCTTCGAGCAGGCGATACTGGTCAAGGGAGGCAAGGAAGCGGCGTTCGCCGGCGTGCTGGCCAATCCGCCGTCATCAAGCTTCGAGATTATGCATCCTGCGGCCTACATGGCGCATACACCGGTGCCGGTTGTCCACTTGCCGGATATCCATCCGCTGCTGGATGCCGACTACACGCCGTACGACATCGGCGTCATGGGCGAGCTCGATGTTCGTATTCTTGTCGAACTCTTCGGTGGCCGCGAGATGGCGGACGCTCTTGCGCCGGCATGGAATGGGGGGATGTACTATGCGGCGCAGCGGAAATCGGCTCTTACGCCTGCGCAGAAAGAGTCGACGGCATCGCTTGGGCTGATCTACTACTCGCGCTGGAAGAATCGCGATTCGGCTCGTTCCTTTATGCATACGTATGTCGCACAGATCCCCAGGAAATATTCCGGCGTTGTGGAGCGACAAAAGGAGGAGGCAGATGAAAAGGAGCAGGTGTTCTCGACAGGCGAGGGAGATGTTCTGATTTCGCTCTCCGGTACGGGAGTGTTTGTCAGTGAGGGGTTTGACCTGGCGCTCGCTCGCAAGCTACGGAATACAATCGCCAGCGTGCAGGCCGAGGGGCCGATGAAGCAGGCGGCTGTGGAACAGCGGGAACCGGCTCTTTCAATCGCGCGGGTCCTTGCTTCTCTGGGCGCTGTCAACGCAGGCGCGCTGCAACGATATACTTCTAGAGGATCAACGATAAGTGCGGGCTGCGTTCGTTAAAAAAGAGGAGCACAGGGTTTGAAGAAGGCAGAAATTGGCATCATCGGAGGCAGTGGCTTGTACGCCATGCCGGGACTTACCAGTGTGCGTGAAGAGCGCGTGACGACGCCGTTTGGCGATCCCTCTGATGCGTTTATTCTTGGCGAACTTGAGGGGCGCAGCGTTGCTTTTCTTGCTAGACACGGAAGAGGCCATCGGATACTGCCGAGCGAGTTGAATTTTCGTGCCAACCTCTTCGCGATGAAGATGCTGGGGGTTGAACGCATTCTTTCTATCTCGGCGGTGGGTTCGCTGAAAGAGGAGCACAAGCCGACCGACTTTGTGATTCCGGATCAGTTCATCGACCGGACGTATGCGCGGGTGTCTACCTTTTTTGGAGAAGGCATTGTGGCGCATGTTGGGTTTGGCGATCCCGTTTGTGCGACGGTGGCTTGTGTCTTCAAGAAGGCTTGTGACGCTGTGGGCGTGGTGGGCAAGAGCGGCGGCACGTACGTCTGCATGGAAGGGCCGCAATTTTCAACGCGCGCCGAGTCGAATCTTTACCGTAGCTGGGGGGCAGATGTTATCGGCATGACGAATCTGCAGGAGGCTAAGCTGGCTCGCGAGGCGGAGATTTGCTATGCCACCATGGCGATGGTCACCGACTATGATTGCTGGCGCGAAGGCCATGACGATGTTACGGTCGATCAAATCATCGCGGTACTGCATCAGAATGCTGACAATGCGGCTAAGGTCGTACGCGCGGCCATTGGTGCGATGCCGACGGAAAAGAGCTGCGGCTGCGGCGATGCTCTCAAGTACGCCATTCTCACCGATCGTAACGCGATTCCTGCCCAGGCACGTCAACGGCTTGCGATTCTGCTGGATAAATATTTGGAGTGAGGGTCAGTTGTAGCCCAGCCGTTTATTTGTAGCTTTGATCGTTACACTAAGAAATTCTTATTGCGTTAAAGGGAGATTATGGCAATTCTGGTCGTAGGATCGGTCGCGTTCGATAGCATCGAAACACCCCACGGGAAGGTGGACCACTGCCTGGGCGGTGCAGCGACGCATTTCGCGCTGGCGGCAAGTTACTTCACGCCGGTGCGCGTTATTGGGGTCGTGGGTAAAGACTTTACTGCTGAGCATGAGGCGGTCATGACGCGGCGCGGCATCGACACTCGGGGCATCGAGCGTTCGAATGGGCTCAGCTTTCATTGGACGGGCTCCTACTCGGGCAACATGGATGCGGCCGAGACGCTCGGCACGGACCTGAATGTCTTCGAGACGTTTGAACCGAAGATTCCGGACGCGTATAAAGACAGCGAATACCTTTTTCTCGCGAACATCGATCCGGTGCTGCAGGCGCGTGTCCGCAGTGAGATGCCCAACGTTCGCATGGTTTGCGGCGACACCATGAACTATTGGATCGCCGATCACGCGGCGAATCTCGCCAAGGTCCTGCGCGAACTCGATGTGCTGCTGATCAATGACGGGGAAGCGCGCATGCTGGCGGGTGAGAGCAATATTGTTTTGGCTGCGGAAAAGGTGCTTGCCCTGGGTCCGAAGACGCTGGTGGTGAAGCATGGGGAGTACGGCGCTACGGCATTCTTCAGCGACCGTTCTTTCGCCAATGCCAGACTTTCGCGGCCATTTCGTGCACCGGCACTGCCGCTCGCCGAGGTCGTGGATCCTACGGGCGCGGGCGACTCCTTTGCCGGCGGTTTCTACGGCTATCTTGCGTCGCAGCCTGAGCTGACCCCTCAAGTCTTTCGTACGGCCATGTTCTACGGCGGCGTAATGGGTTCGTTCGCGGTCGAACGCTTCGGAACCGAACGTTTGCAGAACGTGACACGGCAGGAGATCGACGAGCGCTTCAAGCTTTTCCGGGAGATTTCGCACCTTGAGCATGCGGGTGCCTAAGTCGTCCAAAGCCTCGAGATCGGCGGCATCGGCCACCGCGGCTCGTGCCGCCACTGGGGGTGCTGTGGCTACAAACCCCGATGAAGTACGGCCGGCGACCCGCGAAGAGACGTTTCCGATTGCGCTGGCTGCTGTGCTGCTCTCGTTTGTCGCTTTGCTGCTTTCTTTTTCGCGTGGGTATCTGCTGTTGTACGGAGACGCTGTTGCTCATCTCGGCATCGCACGGCGCATTCTGGACTCGCGCAACCCCGGATTGATTCAATTGGGTGGCGTCTGGCTGCCTTTGCCCCATTTGTTGATGCTGCCCTTCGTGCAGAAACTGGAGTGGTGGCAGAACGGCCTTGCCGGCGCATGGCCGTCGCTGATCTGCTACATTGGCAGCGTCGCCGGGCTCTATCGGCTCGCGCGTCATTTGCTGGTGCCGCGTTGGGCTATTGCTGCGACTGCCTTCTATGCTCTGAACCCGAATCTGCTTTACCTCGCAACTACTGCCATGACAGAGCCGCTGTTTCTTGCGCTCCTGATCTGGATTGCGCTGCTAACAGTGGAGTGTGTGGCAGCAGTCCGCGCGGCTCGTCATGCGTTTGTGACACGACGTCTGATACTTCTCTCGGTTTTCATTCTGGCGGCCGTCTACACTCGCTACGATGGCTGGGTCCTCGGCGCAACCGCCTGGTGCGTGGTCACGGTTGCGCTGGCACGGTATCGCGAAGTTTGGCGTAGAGTCGCTCCGTCGTTCGTCTTCTTCACGCTGCTGGTGATCGCAGGGCCGATCAGCTGGCTGGCCTACAACCAGCACTTCTTTCATGATCCGCTGGACTTTATCCGCGGCCCCTACTCAGCGTCGGCCATTGAAAAGAAGACCGCGGCGCCCGGTCTGGAGCACTATCACGGATGGCATAACCCTTTCTGGGCCTTGGTGTACTACACTCGCGCGACGCAGGTGGACGCGGCTTTCTGGGAGACTGGCTTTCTGGTGATGGCTGCAGCTATTGGCGGCATGGTCCTTGCTGTTCGCCGCCGCCTCGCGCTTCCGGCGCTTCTACTTTGGCTGCCGCTGCCGTTTTATGTTTACTCCATCGCGTATGGGTCGGTGCCGATTTTCATCCCACAGCTCTGGCCGCACTCTTACTACAACTCTCGATATGGCATGGAGCTGCTGCCTGCGCTTGCTGTATTCGGCTTGCTTACGGTGCAGTGGCTTGAGGGCCGATGGAGCCATTCGCAGCCGCTTGCGAAGAGGCTGATGCAGCCGATGGTCCTTCTTCTCATCGCGCTCAGCACGGTTGGGATGATGTACCGCACGCCGCTTGTGCTCAAGGAAGCGATTAATAACTCGACGACTCGCGTTGGCTTCGAGGGCGCGCTTGCTCGCCAATTGCTTGCGCTTCCTAAGGGTTCTGCGATTCTGATGTACAACTCCGACCACGTTGGCGCGCTCCAATACGCGGGAATTCCGTTGCGCCAGACGATCAACGAAGGAGACTATGACAGCTTTCAAGCCGCGTTGGCGGCCCCGGCCGAACATGCCGCGTACGTCGTTGCTATCGTCGGTGACCCTGTATCCACGGCCGTCGCCGCGCATC
>JAOAPF010000068.1 GCA_025462755.1 Edaphobacter sp. | reverse complement strand
GTGATTGGCGCTGACGTGGGGACTGTCAGAAGAAGAGCGCTCGAAAATGTCGTAGCGAGAATGGCGCAATTCGCCTCATCGTTTTCCTCTAGGCAGCTATTACTTCAGTATTTTGACGATATCGCCGCTCAATTAGACCCGTTGCGTTTCGCTGATCGTAACTTCCCTCTTGGAGGATCGCTCCTCGATATTCCCCCCTTTTTCGAAGTTGGCGGGACTGGTTGGCCTACCGGTGTAGATTGCGGAAACGCTCTCCTCGGCTGCCCCCGAATGGACGCTCCGTAAAGGTCGTCCAGCGGGATGACTGGCGCTCATTCGCGGAGTGCGATGGATGGGGCATTCGTGGATTGGTAGTGATCCGGAGGGGCTGGTAACTGCAAGTGCAACGGCAACGGCAAAGGCAAATGCGGGGTTCTTCGCTTCGCTCAGAATGACACAGAGGTTATGGGATTGATGATTGAGGTTGGGGAGTGAGAACAAGGTTGCGGTTGGGTAACGGTAAAGCGAAAGGGCGATGGTGCGCTTGATGCCGGGTTAATGGGCGACGTTGGCTGGTGGCCAGATGCGGAAGTTTCCGCTGCAGTGGAGGAGGCTCATCATGTAGAGCATGCCGTCGTAGTAACGCTGTTCGCCGGAGGGGATGGAGGTGTTCCAGAGTGCGGTGAGGAAGGCTTTGGAGGTGTCGCCGGGTGTGGCGGCGAGGGAGGCGGTGGCGGTGGTGGCGACCATGCCGGGAGAGTGGCGCTGGGAGAGCGGCTTGCCGTCGAGGGTGTAGCGGTCGGCGAAAGTGGAGATGCCCTGGGCGAGCAGGAACTTCTGGATGCGGTCGCTGAGAATGGGTTCGTCTGGGGATTTGTGCCACCAGGAGTAGTCGACCGACCAGTTACTGGCGGTGCGCCAGGAGTCGTAGGCGAAGTTGGCGGACATGGGGTTGAATCCAGCGCGAGGTGTGCCGTCGAAGTTGGCGTAGTCGGGGGCGAGGCCGGTGCTGGGATTCGTAGTTTTGGGAAAGAAGGCGCGACTGGCTTCGGAAGCTTGCGCCCAAAAGCTGCGGTCTTCGATTGGTCCCCAACGCGACCAGAGTTCATAGAAGCCGGGCAGATGGTAGGAGGGATCGGTGAAGGTGTTGCGATCGCTGCCGGGGACGAAGAGGATCATCTTCGCTTCTTCGTTGACCATGGGGCCGACGGTGACGATGCGCGGTGTCGTGCGGGGTGGAGCGCCGGGACGCGGCGGTGGGAGGAAGGGTGAATCTTCGGGGTGAATGCGGAAGGGGCCGGTGGCGGTCTGGACGGGGTGGTGGCGCATGAGGGCGAGGATGCGGTCCGCCTGCGCTTGATAGTCGTAGATGCCTTTGCCGTTGCCCCATCGGTGCGCGGCGAAGTAGAGGCTCATGACGAAGTACTCTTCGCCGTCGGGGGCGGGCGAGTCGGATCGTGGCGTGCCGTCGGTGTGCATGGACCAGGCGAAGTAACCGACGGAGGGGTTCTGGGGGTCGGTGACGAGCATGTAGGTGTTGGCCCAGTTCCAGATGGCATCGAACTCGTGTTTCTTGTTGAGCTGGACGGCGATCATCATGCCGTAGGACATGCCTTCGGTGCGGGCGTCCTTGTTGGCGACGTCGGTGATGTAGGCGAGCGGGCCGTTGTCGTTGCTGCCGGTCTCGTAGTAGAGGGCCTGGGTGTCTTTGTCGCCGTGGAAGAGCTGGTTGAAGGCGGCGTCTATTTTGGCGCGGCTTTCTTTTGGGGAGTGATGGAGTTGTTCTGCAAAGAGGTCGGAGTAGTGGTGGGTGGTGTAGCCTCCGCTGCCGTCGTTTGAATTTTTACTCTCCGTTGCGCGCTGTATGTGAGTTGCACTTTCCGCGTGAAGTTGTGGAGTGGCCAGAGCGATGAGTGCGAGCGTGGCGAGGAGCTTCATGCGCTTTACCAATCGGTGAGGGTGCCGTCTAGTTTGCGGGCGATTGGGAGGTAGGCGCGCTGGTAGGGGTGCTTGGCGGCGAGGGCTTCGTAGATGTCGACGCCGAGGCCGGGGGCGTTGCCGGGATGCATGTAGCCGGCGTTGAAGGTGTAGTGGTGCGGGAAGACTTCGTCGGTGAGTTTGGAGTGGTGCATGTGCTCCTGGATGCCGAAGTTGTGGATGGCGAGGCCGAGGTGGAGTGCGGCGGCCATGGTGACGGGAGAGACGTCGGTGGGGCCGTGGTAGCCGGTGCGGACGTTGTAGAGGGCGGCGAAGTCTGCGGTCTTTTTGGCGTGGGTGATGCCGCCACCGTGGACGATGGTCATGCGGATGTAGTCAATCAATTGGTGGCGGATGAGGTCGTGGGCATCCCAGATGGAGTTGAAGACTTCGCCTACGGCGATGGGTGTGGTGGTGTGCTGGCGGATGAGCTCGAAGCTGGCTTGTAGTTCGGCGGGGCAGGGGTCTTCGAGCCAGAAGAGGTGGTAGGGCTCGAGGGCTTTGCCGAGGCGCGCGGCTTCGATGGGGGTGAGGCGGTGATGGACGTCGTGGAGGAGATGGACGTCGGGGCCGAGTTCGACGCGAAGTTTTTCGAAGAGCTGCGGGGCGAAGTTGAGGTAGCGTTCGGAGGACCAGAGGGATTCGGAGGGCAATCCCCGCTCGGCGGGTTCGTAGGGCTTGCCGGCTTTGGGGACTCCGTAGCTCGAGGCTACGCCCGGGACTCCGGCCTGAGCGCGGACGGCTAGGTAGCCTTCGGCTATGTGTTTTTGGACGGAGTCGAGGGCTTCGGGGATGTCGGCTCCGTTGGCGTGGGTGTAGACGAGGCAGCCCTGGCGGGATTGGCCGCCGAGGAGGTTGTAGACGGGGGTGTTGAGGGCTTTGCCCTTGATGTCCCAGAGGGCGACGTCGACGGCGGCGATGGCGGACATGGTGACGGGGCCGCGTCGCCAGTAGGCTCCGCGATAGAGATACTGCCAGATGTCTTCGGTTTGGAAGGGGTCGCGGCCTATAAGGCAGGGGAGGATGTGGTCCTGGAGGTAGGAGGCTACGGCTAGCTCGCGGCCGTTGAGGGTGGCGTCGCCGAGGCCGTAGACGCCTTCGTCGGTGTCGATGCGGAGGGTGACGAAGTTGCGGTCGGGGGAACAGATGATTAGTTTTGCGGCGGTGATTTTCATGAGTTGATCAGTTTTGTTGACGCGTTAATCTCAAGCATATCCAAACGATTTCGGCGACGAGCATGAGACCGCCTGCGAGACGCGGACCAAGTTTGGAGTAGTCGTCTTCCGCAACCCTCGTCTTCATTCCGATCAGCGAGTAATAGGAGTTCGTAAGACGAGGGACAACGTGAGGAAAGAATGCTGTGCAGAAAGCTATAACTCCGAATAAACCCAAGGCGAGTATGGCGAATAAGTGACCCATAATTTTGCTCAATACTAACAAGCCTGCATTGACTCATCACTTTGTTATCTCGATATAGTCGACGGGGGCGGGTTCGGTGTTGTCGGGAGTGCCGTGGAGGGTTAGGGTGTCGCCGGGTTTTAGGGTGATGTTGGGGAAGGTGATGCGGGTGCTGGTGTCGCCGTTGGGTTGGTTTTCGGCGCGTGCGGGTGGGAGGGTGTCGTTGGCTGTCCAGGTGCCGATGGGTTGGTGGTCGAGGTCGAGGGTGAAGTGGGATTTGCCGCTCCAGTAGTCGAAGTATTGGACGATGATGTTGTAGGTGCCGGCGGGTTTGTCGAGTGTGGCGGTGAGGGTGCAGCCGGTGGGTTGGTTGCAGACGGCGGCTTTGCTGTTGGAGGCGGTCTCCCAGGGTTTGACGTCGATGGGGGTGTAGCCTTCGGCGGTCATGTTTTCGGCTTCGATGCGGTTGGGGTAGTTGCCTACGCGGCCTTGTTTGTCGGGGATGCTGGATTCTGTCTGGAACCAGCGGGTGACGGCGTCGCGCCAGACGATGGCGTGGCCGGCCTGGTAGGTGAAGAGTTTCAGGGTTTCGTTGTAGCGGTCGTCGTCGATAAGGCCTTTGAGGGTTTGCCAGCGCGGGGCGTAGGTCTGCGCGGTGGCGGCGCCTTCGTAGTGGGCGTCGTAGATGTACTGGACTACCGTTTTGCCGTCGTGGAGGACGTGGGTGTAGGGGACGTGGTGCATGAAGAGGAGGAGGTCGTCGGGGCAGGTGTTGAGGTCTTCGTAGATTTTGGCGAGTGGAGGTGGGTACTGGCCGATGTAGCCGGTACCGGTGGCTACGGTGCGGTCCATGCCGATGCCTTGCGCGTCAGCGCGGAACCACTGGCCCCAGCCGTTGCGCTCGGCGGATTCGATGCCGGGGCCGTAGTGGTAGCCGAGGATGTTGGTGAGGGTGCCGATGCCGAGGTTGCCGGTGTACTGCTCGTAGGCGTGCCAGGAGTTTGACTGCAGGTTGTCGATGGTGGAGACGACTTTGGAGTTATTGCCCCAGGTTAGGCGGGTCCAGGTGTCGATGATTTGTTGGGTGGTGAGGTTGGGGTTCCAGGCGAGTTTGCCGAAGCCGTAGAGGTTGGCCATGGCCATGGGGTGATGGAGCCAGTTGGTGTCGAGGCCTACGTTGGCTACTCCGACGAAGCCGCCTAGTGGTTGGTGGAAGGATTTTCCTTCGACGATTTCCTTTACGGGGGTGCTGCGATTTTGTGCGCGGAGGTCGGTGTCGAGGGCTGTCTTCCACATAGGGACGAGGAACACCATGTGACGCTGCTGGCCGGTGTACTCTTGCGTGATTTGCAGTTCGATGGCCTGGCTGGTGTGCTGGAGCGCGGCGAAGAGAGGAGAGACTGGTTCGCGGACCTGGAAGTCGATGGGGCCGTGCTTGATCTGGATGACGACGTTGGGTTCGAACTTGCCGTCGAGGGCGTGGAAGTTGTCGTAGCCGGCGCGGGCTCGGTCGGCCTTGAGGTCGTTGTAGTCGAGGTGGTTGTTGTAGACGAAGCCGCGGTAGAGGACGACTCCGCCGTGGGGTTTGAGGGCGCGAGCTACGGTGTTGGCGGCCTCGGCGGGGGTTCGGTGGTATTGCGAGGGGCCGACCCGGCCTTCGGAGTCGGCCTTGATGACGAAGCCGGCGAAGTCGGGGATGGCTTTGTAGATCTCGTCGACTTTGGATTGCCACCAGGCGACGACGGTGGGGTCGACGGGGTCGAAGGTGGGGAGATGGCCGACTGCTTGTGGACTGGAGAGATCGACGGAGAGAGACATGCGGACGCCCCAGGGACGGAGCTGGTCGGCGATCCGGGCGAACTCGCGGATCATGTCGGGCGAGAGGGTGCGGAGGTCGGAGTTGACGTTATTGACGGTGACGCCATTGATCCCGACGGAGGCGAGGAGTCGACCATAATCGTGGACGCCCGTAAGGTCGGAGCGGACATGGCCGTTGTCGAAGAAGATGCTGCGTCCGGCGTAACCGCGTTCGATGGTGCCGTCGAGGTTGTCCCATTGGTTGACCCAGCGGATGGGGGAAGAGGGGGATTCGGTGGTGGGTTTTGTCGGGAGCGGCTGGTCGGAGGCGACTAATTCGAGGAGGTGGAAGGCTCCGTAGAGTTCGCCGCGCGGGTCGGCGCCGAGGATGATGAAGCGGTGAGTGCGGCCTTCGGTCTTTTCGCCGAGGGTGTAGGAGTCAGGTGGAAGTTTGTCGCCAGTTATCGCGAATGCTTTATTTAATGTTGCGAGGTTGGTGAGGATAATGGCGTTAGTGTTGTCTTCGGTCTCGTGGGCGATGCTGAAGGGGCGGCCCAGCATGGAGCTCAGGCCGCGTTGAAGTTCGCGGGCGGTGGCTTGATCGGTGGGTGTGTTGCCGGGGACGACGATCTTGTTGGGGAGGGTGGCGTAGTTGGCCGCGGCGGTGCTGGTGAGGGGGGCGTAGCGGAGCCAGCCTTCGGCTCCGGTCTCGGCTTGTGCGAGGGTGGCTGCAAGGATGGAGAGTAGCAGAAGGCCGATGTGTCGCGGGAGTCGCATTTGATCCTTGCCTGAGATGGGCGTAACAGCAACGGAAATAACGGTTCACGGCGCACGGAAGAATGCCCGGGGCTAAAGCCCCTCGTATCCTGAAAGCTTCCTTCTTTAGTCGACCTCGATAGGTCACAAATTGACTTCTTTGGCTGAATCTTTGTGCGCGAAAAAGACCTTGATTCGATAAAAATTCGTGCTGACTACTAGCGAGGCATCTCCTGCGTGCCTTCGATAGTGAAGGTGGCGGTTTTTGCGCTTGTGGTTTCGCTGGGTTGAGCTCCGCCGACTGCGATGCGGTAGCTACCAGGAGTGACGGCGCGGACGCCTTTGTCGTCGACTTGCGAGAGCGTGCGCGGGTCAAGGATGAAGGTGACGTGTTTGGTTTGACCCGGGGCTAGCTGGACGCGGGTGAAGCCGTTGACAGCCTGGTTGGGGGAGACATCGGTGTGGGGTGGGGTGAGATAGAGTTCGGCTACTTCTTCTCCGGCGCGCTTGCCGGTGTTCTTGACGTCGGCCTCGACGGTGAGGGTGTCACCAGCGTGGAGGTTCGTGGTGGAGAGCTTGAGATTTTCGTAGGCGAACGTGGTGTAGCTGAGGCCGTAGCCGAATCCATAGAGGGGCTTGCCCTTGAAGTAGCGGTAGGTGCGGTTGGCCATGGCGTAGTCTTCGAAGGCGGGAAGCTGGTCGAGGCCGGAGTAGAAGGTGATGGGAAGGCGGCCGCTGGGGTTGTTGCTTCCGGCCAGAGTCTCGGCGATGGCTTGAGCGCCGCCGTCGCCGGGGTACCAGGCTTCAAGGATAGCGTCGGCGTTTTGCTGCGCCCAGGTGACGGCGAGCGCGGAGCCGTTCATGAGCACGACGACGAGCGGCTTGCCGGCGGCCTTGGCGGCTTCGAGGAGTTGCTGTTGGGCGGCAGGCAGGGCGATGTCCGTGCGGTCACCGCCGGAGAAGCCGGGGATGTGGACAGGCATCTCTTCGCCTTCCAGATTTGGCGAGAGGCCGACGAAGGCGAGGACTACGTCGGATTGCTTGATGATATCGAGGGCCTGAGTACGGAGGGGTTCGACTGGTGCTACCCACTGGAGTGAGAGGCCGGCGCCAAAGAGACGGGCACGGTGGGCGTAGGTTACCTCGAAGGTGTGGGGTTTGGTGTCGTCGAAGTGGAGCTTGACGGCGGTGGTTGTCGATCCGTGCTGGGCCTTATCTTCGCTGACCTGAAAGGCGAGCATGTCTTTGCCGTCGAAGCGGATGGTGTAGTGCTCGGAGTTGTTGCAGGGGTAGCAGTGGGCGAGCATGCCAGTGACCTCGTAGTCGCCGGGGGCGGGGGCCTGGAGGGTGCCGGTCCAGCGGACGGAGAAGGTCTTGGGATCGAGCTTGGAGGGGTCGGGTGAGGTGGAGTTCCAGTCGAAGTCGATCTGCTTGTCGGTGCGGGTGAGGACGGGGGTGCCGGTCAGGGAGTCGTTGTTGAAGTACTCGGCTTTGAGGCCTTCTTCGTTTGAGCCTTGCGCGTTGCGGAACTGAGTGCGCGGGATCACGATGCCTGCGTTTTCAGCGTAGGGCGACCCTTGAGCGTAGAGGACCTTTGCGGAGGGGAACTGCTTGACGATGCCGTCGACGGGAAGGAGGGGATCCTTAGGCACGGCGTTGTAGTTGCCCTCGATCGCGGAGAGTTCGGCGGCGTTCGGGCCTATGACGGCGATGGTTTTTGTTTTTGCGGGCGAGAGAGGCAGGATGTTGTTGCTGTTCTTGAGCAGCACCATGGATTCGCGCGCGGCTTTGAGTGCGAGGGCGGCGTGCTCGGGGGAGCCTACTTCCGAGAAGGGCACTTTGGAGTAAAGCATCTTTTCGGGAGGATCGAAGAGGCCGAGGCGATAGCGGGCGAGGAAGAGGCGCTTCAGGGAGACGTCGATCTGAGCTTCGGTGATGAGGCCCTTCTTTACGGCGTCGGTGAGGGCGAGATAGGTTCGGCCGCAGTTGGTGTCGGTTCCGGCCAGGATGCCGGCAACGGCGGCGGCGTCTTTGTCGACAGAGGTGTGATGTGCTTTTTCCTGGTAGAAGTCGTCGACGGCGCCGCAGTCGGAGGTGACGAAGCCCTGGAACTTCCAATCGTCGCGGAGGATGTCCTGGAGGAGCATCTTGCTGGCGCAGGCGGGGTCCTTATCGATGGCGTTGTAGGCGCACATGATGGAGTAGGCTTTGGCGTCGACGATGGTGGCGCGGAAGGCGGGGAGATACGTGTCCCAGAGATCGTGTGGGGTGGGGTCGATGTTGGCGGAGTGCCGTGTGGACTCGGGGCCGCTGTGCACGGCGTAGTGCTTGGGGGTGGCGATGGTTTTGAAGTAGGTGGGGTCGTCGCCTTGCAGGCCTTTGACGAAGGCTACGCCTAGACGCGCGGTGAGAAAGGGATCTTCGCCGTAGGTCTCCTGGCCCCGGCCCCAGCGTGGATCGCGGAAGATGTTGATGTTGGGCGACCAGATGGTGAGGCCGTAGTAGATGGAGTTGATGTTGTTGCGGACGGCTTCGTTGTACTTGGCGCGGGCCTCGGTGCCGATGACTGTGGAGATCTGGTTGACGAGGGGCGCATCCCAGGTGGCGGCCATGCCGATGGCCTGGGGGAAGAGGGTTGCGTAGCCGGAACGGGCGATGCCGTGTAGGCCTTCGCTCCAGTAGTCGTACGCCGGGACGTTGAGGCGGGGGATGGCGGGAGCGGTGTTGATGAGTTGCGGGACCTTCTCTTCGAGGGTCATGCGGGAGACGAGGTCGTCGACGCGCCGTTCGGTGGGGAGCGACGAATCGAGGTAAGGTAACGTTTTCTGGGGTTGTGCTGAGGCGATCGAGGAGAGCACGCCGAGTGAGAGAAGAAGGGCAGCGAGCCGTTGAAGCTGCGTCATGATTGAATCCTCCAGAAGCCGCCAATTTTAGCCGAAAAGAGCGGGAGTGCTAGTCGAAAACGATTGGGAGCAGAATGTTTTCGGATTTTGTACGCGTCGCGAACTTTATAGAATTTCGGAGAGGGATGTCAAACAGTATCTATTTGCCGGCGGGTGCATTGCGGAGGCTTCGTTTGCCGGAGGCGGCCAGATGGGTGGAGGTGTGGTAGCCGGAGTGTCGCTGCAGCACGACAGCGGCTGCGCCACGAAGGCGGGAGAGCTCGCCATCTTTAGTGATGCCGAGCTCCGGGGCGGCGCCAGCAAGCATAGTGTTGGCCATCTCTTTTTGGATGATGGGGCCGAAGCGGGCCCAGGAGGTGGTGAGATCGCCGGTGATGAGAACGACCTCCGGCGAGAGAGATGCGGTGACGAGACGAAGGCCGCGACCGAGGTGGGTTGCCTGGCGAGTGACGGCTGCGATGGCCGTGGGGTCGCCTTCTTCTGTCAGGCGGAGCAGATCGTGAATGTTGAGCGCGCGGTGACCGTTTGTGTTCCTGGGAGCGAGTTCGGCGTAGTAGCGGAGGGCGGCGGTGGAGGAGGCGAAGACCTCCCAGCAGCCGCGCTGGCCGCAGCCGCAGACGGGGCCGGTGGGGTCGATGGGGCTGTGGCCGAACTCGCCGGCGAGGCCGCTGCGGCTAGTGATGATTTGCCCATTGGCGAGGATGGCGCCGCCGATGCCTTCAGAGACCGTGATGAGGACGGCGTTGCGGATGCCGTCGAGACGGCCGGACCATAGCTCGGAGAGGAGGCAGGCGTTGGCGGCGTTGGCTAGCTCGACTTGGAGCTGCATCTGCTCTTCTATCGCTCCCTTGATGTCATAGTCGGTCCACTTGAGGTTGGGGGCGAGGAGGAGACGCTGAGTTTCAGGGTCGACGCGGCCGGGCATGCTGATGCCGATGCCTTCGAAGGAGCGGTCGCTGTGGGCGGCGCGCATGGACTGCATGCACTGCACGATTTTGGTGACGGAACGGGCGGGTTCGGAGACGAGAGGGACGGCTTCGCGAGCGAGGAAGCGGCCGTTGAGGTCGACGAGCGCGACGATGGCCTGGTTGGGGCGAACGTCGGCGACAAGGATAACCATGGCGTCGTTGAGCGACAGAAGGGTGGAGGGGCGTCCGCGAGGGCGGCGGGCCATGGCGCCTTCGGCGACCCACTTTTCTTCGATCAATTGTTCGACGATGGCGGAGATGGTGCTGGGCTGAAGGCCGGAGGAGCGGGCGAGGTCGGCGCGGGCTACGGGCTGCTGGGAACGGATGATCTCGAGGACGATGTCGCGATTGATGTCGCGCGCGTTTTCGCTGGAGGCGAGTTCGACGTAGGCGAGATCGATGCGCTTGATGCCTCGGGTTCCGTTGGTCGCGTGCTGGTTTGACTTCATGGCTACTGGTTCACTCCACTTGCGAGAAAACCACCGTCTACGGCGATGATCTGTCCGGTTGTAAAGGCGCTTTCGTCGGAGGCGAGGAAGACCGCCGCGCCGATGACCTCCTCCACGGTACCAAAGCGGGCTATCGGAGTTCTGGTAAGGAGTTCTTTGCCGCGGGGCGAGTCGAGGAGTTCGCGGTTGAGGTCAGTGGGGAAGATGCCTGGCGCGATGGCGTTGACGCAGATGCCGTAGGGAGCCCATTCCACTGCGAGCGAACGGGTGAGAGAGCCGACGGCTGCTTTGCTGGCGCCGTAGGCGGCGACCTCGTGAAAGGCGACGAAGGTAGAGAGCGAGGCGATATTGATGATCCTGCCCTTTTTTTGTTGGAGCATGGTTGCGCCAAAGATCTGACAGGCCCGGAGTGTGCCGTTGAGGTTCACGTTCATTATGCTTTGCCACAACTCTTCGGAACAATCGAGAGTTGGGACACGTTTGGTGATGCCGGCGGAGTTGACGAGGATGTCGATGCGGCCGAAGGAAGAGAGAGTGGCGTCGTGGAGGCTTTGCAGGGAGGCGCGGTCGAGGACGTCGGAGGGAATGCGGAGGGTTTTGCTGCCGCGTTTTTCGAGGCAGTCGGCGATGGATTCCACGCCTTGCTTCGATCGCGAGGAGGCGACGACATTCGCTCCCGCGGATGCCAAACCGAGGGCGATGGCTTTCCCGATGCCGGAGGTTCCCCCGACAACCACAGCGCATTTCCCTGCAAGACTAAACATACTTACCGATGGCCTTCAGTGTGGTCCGTTTGATTCTTGTTAAGACATTAGGACTTTTACTACAATAAAATCGCGCTGTCACGGAGGTTTGGCCGCTCGGGTATTTTGGTTCTAGAAAACAATTTGATTTAGTGGTTTGCTTTCAGTCATTTATATTGATTTGCTCGTTTCAAATTTTCCTTGAGGAAACAGTCCTCCAATCGCGGCGGTGATGACAGTGCGGTCGATATTATTCAGAGCCACAAAAAACTATTTCGGGTTGTGTTGAGGAGCGCAGCGGTATTAATCCTGCTGACCAAAGTGCAACTCTGGCGATAGCGGTGATGCGATCGCAGCCATTGATCGTTTCCCTGATGATTGCGCTTTAGCCCTTGACCCAGGTCCCGTTGATGAGGCGCCATGTGCTGGGATTTGTGATCGTGTCTTTCAGGATGGCGGGGAGGCGCTCGGGGCGGACTGCGTCGTAGCAATCGAGTTTGGCGAAGCGAGTGATTGAGGTGGGAATGCCGACAGAGGTGAAGCCTGGGTGAGAGGTGGCGGGAAAAGGGCCGCCGTGATTCATGGCTGGGCTGACGGCGACTCCGGTAGGCATCTTGTCATTGAGGAGGCGGCCGACCTTTTCGCGGAGCAGCGGGGCGATGGTGTTGTAGGTATCGTCATCCGCGCCGGACTTTGCGGAGTAGATGGTGCCGGTGAGATTGCCTTCGAGAAGGCGGAGAATGGACTGGAGTTCTTCCTGAGTGTTGACGGTGACGACGAGGGTGGCGTTGCCGAAGATCTCGCGCTGGAGGTCGTGGGGGGAGGCGAGGAACTGCTCGGCTGTGGCGCGGAGAAGGGTGTTGGCGTAGCGGTAGCCTTCGCCGGGCGCGATGTTTCCGCCGGTGACGAGTTGAGCGCCGGCTTTCATGAGGGCCATCACTCCATCATGGAGTTGCTTGCGGCCCGCGGCTGATAGGAGAGGTTGTGGCGGACGCTCGCTGAAGGATTTTGCGACCTGTGCGAGGAAGGCTTCGGTCTGGGATTTACTTTCAGGTGTTTCTACGACGAGGAGCAGGTTCGGGCTGGTGCAGAACTGGCCGGAGCCGGCGAGACAACTGTCGGTCAGCTCCTGGGCGAGTTGTTCACGGCGTTCGGCGAGTGCGCCGGGAAGGAAGATGACCGGATTGATGCTGGACATCTCGAGGTAGATGGGATGGCCCGCTTCTTCGGCGGCTACTCTAAGGTGAAGGCCGGCGTTGCGGCTGCCCGTGAAGCCGATTGCGCCGACGCGAGGGTCGCCGACGAGCTTGAGGCCGTTTTCATTGCTGACGTTGTAGATCAGCTGAACGGTTGCGGGAGGAAGGCCGGTTTGCTCGACGGCTTTGAAAGCTTGCTCGCCTAACAGGCGCGTGGTGTTGGGATGGAGCGGATGGGCCTTGGCGATCACGGGGTTGCCGGCGGCGATGGCGGCGGCAAAGTCTCCTCCGCTGACACCGTTGAAGGCGAAGGGAAAGTTGTTGGGGCCGAAGACGACGACGGGGCCAATGGGCGAAAAGCAGGAGCGGATATTTTTTTCGAGGTCGAGGATTGGGCGGCGCCAGGATTCCTCGCGTGCTGCCGAGGCGGCTTGGCGAAGCTGATTGGTGGTGCGGGGGAGTTCGACGTCTTTGAGCCGTGGGGTTACGGGGAGAGCGGTTTCTTCGGCTGCGGCGGCGACAATACTGTCGGCAGCGGCTTCGATGTTGGCCGCGTAGGCTTCGAGGAAGGCGGCGATCTTTGCGGGTTCGATGTTGCGGAGTTCGGCGGCGGCTTTGGTTGCGGCATCGAGGGCAGCATCGCAATCAGACCATCGGCTGATGGGGAAGGCCAGAGGGAGGGCTTCGCCCTTGGCGGGATTTTCTGCATGGAAGGTTCCCTCTGCTTCGGCGGCGCGCCATTCGCCGTCGATCAATATCTGACTTGCGACCGGAGTTGCGGCTGGGGCCGCGACCTGAGCTACATCCATGGTGTTTCCCTTTCTTCCAGAGACTGCTTCCATTATGCAGCCAACTGTTGGTGGTTATTCGACGGTGTTCGTCAGGGTTCCGATGCCGTCGATGGTGATGTTGATCTCATCGCCGCTCTGGAGCGTGAAAGAGTCGGGTGGAACGATGCCTGTGCCGGTAAGCAGGAAGCAGCCGCAGGGAAAGGTCTGGTCCCGGAAGAGGTACTCGACCAGAGTCGCAGGGTCGCGTTTCAGTTCGGCCAATGTGGTGACGCCGGAAAACTGCATGTGACCGGCGCGGAGGATGTCGAGTTGGATCGACGTGGTGGTGGGCATGGGTCCGCTCTGGATGAGGATGCCGGGGCCGAGGGCGCAACTGCGATCGTAGACCTTGGCCTGCGGGAGGTAGAGCGGATTGGTGCCTTCAATGTCGCGGGAGCTCATGTCGTTGCCGATGGTGTAGCCGATGATTTCCGCGCGTGGATTGATGAGAAGAGTGAGCTCGGGCTCGGGGACGGACCAGGTGGCGTCGCGGCGGATTTTTACCAGGCTGTTGGGACCTGCGACCTTGTGGGCTACGGCTTTGAAGAAGAGTTCGGGGCGCTCGGCGGTGTAGACGCGATCGTAGAAATCACCGCCTCCGGCGTCTTTGGACTCGGCGATGCGGGCGCGGCGGCTGCTGTAGTAGGTGACGCCGGAGGCCCAGACCTCTTGATTGCCTACAGGGGCGAGGAGAGGCAGGTGGAGGAGATGATCGGCGGGTGGGGTCGTGTTGATGGCGGCGGTGAGGAAAATGTGAAGGTCGGGACGGGCGATGAGAGCGTCCAGCGAATTCCCTTCGAGCGGGTAGGCGTGCTCTTCGTGCTTGACGAAGAGAGCTTCGGCGGTGCGGTAGAGGATCACGGCTTCAGACCTTTCCTCCAGGAGTGGATGCGGTGGATGACGTGGCGGATTCGATGGTCTCGCGCCCGTTGTGGAGTTGAGCGGTGATGGCGTCGACATCGTAGACGCAGCCTCCCCAGATGCCTCCGCTGGCCTGGACGAGGGCGGCCCAGAGGCGGGTGTCGTCGGGGAGTTCGGGGTGTGGTGCGAGGTCGGGACGGGGCCCTCGCTCGGCAAGAAATTGGGCGGCGACTTCAGGGCTCATCGTGCCGTTCAAAGTGCCGACGAAGTCGACCGTGCCGGTAAGATTTTTGCGATCGATGGTGATTTCGATCTGGTCGCCGTTTTGCAGCTTGCCGATGGCGCCGCCGGCGAGGGCCTCGGGTGAGATGTGGCCGATGCAGGCTCCGGTGGAGACGCCGCTGAAGCGGGCGTCGGTGAGGATGGCAACGTGTTTGCCGAACGGAAGAGCTTTCAGGGCGGAGGTGATCTGGTAGATCTCCTGCATGCCGGCGCCGGCGGGGCCGCAGCAGGTGAGGACCATAACGTCGTTCTCTACGATCTGACTCGTTTTGATGGCGTGGATGGCGGCGGCTTCGGTGGTGAAGACTTTGGCGGGTCCGAGATGATGGTATTTCTGGTCGGCGTCGATCAGGGTGGGGTCGATGGAGGTGCTCTTGATGACGGAGCCTTCGGGGGCGAGGTTGCCGACGGGAAAGCACACGGTCGAGGTGAGGCCGCGGGAGCGTGCACGGTCGGGGGACATGATGACGTTGTCGGGGTCGATGCCGTCCTGCTCGAGCAGATTTTTGCGTAGGGTGTGACGGCGCTGGCTGTCCTGCCACCAGTCGAGGGTGGTGTCGAGGGTTTCGCCGGTGACGGTTTTGGCTGTTGTGTCGAGGAGGCCGGCGCGGCGAAGATGGAGCATCACCTCGGGTGCGCCGCCGGCGAGGAAGACTTGCACGGTCGCGTAGTTGCCGGGACCGTTGGGGAGAGCATCGACTATACGTGGGACTTGGCGATTGATGTGGGCCCAGTCCTTTGATGTGGGTCGGGAGAGCTTCGCGGCGTGGGCGATGGCCGGGACGTGGAGTAGGAGGTTGGTGGAGCCTCCGAAGGCCGCGTGGACGACCATGGCGTTGTTGATGGAGGCGCCGGTGAGGATGTCGTGAGTGCCGATGTTGAGTTGTCGCATGCGGAGGATGGCGCGGGCGGAGCGGCGGGCGGCGTCGAGCCAGATGGGTTGGCCGGAAGGGCCGAGGGCGGAGTGGGGCAGGGCGAGGCCGAGGGCTTCGGCGATGACCTGCGAGGTGGCGGCGGTGCCGAGGAACTGGCAGCCTCCGCCGGGTGTGGCGCAGGCGCGGCAGCCGATCTCGGCGGCGTATTCGAGGGTGATCTGGTGCTGGGCGTAGCGTGCGCCGATGGTTTGAACCTTGCCGGCGTCTTCGCCGTTTTCGGGAAGCAGCGTGACGCCGCCGGGGATGAGAACGCTGGGGAGCGGGCCGGAGGAGGCCAGCGCCATCATCATGGCGGGCAGGCCCTTGTCGCAGGTGGCGACGCCGAGAACGCCGGTGCGGGTGGGGAGCGAACGCATGAGGCGACGAAGGACGATGGCGGCGTCGTTGCGGAAGGGCAGCGAATCGAGCATGCCGGTGGTTCCCTGGGTGCGGCCGTCGCAGGGGTCGGTGCAGGCTCCGGCAAAGGGGACGGCGTGCATGGCTTTCAATTCGCGCGCGGC
>JAOAPF010000063.1 GCA_025462755.1 Edaphobacter sp. | reverse complement strand
CTTCGGATACAGCGACTTGAAGGAAGCCGCCCTCACGGAAGGCTATGTACTTTGAATAGGGCTGAGCAGGTGCGGAGGGTCAGGAAGTCGCCTTGATAGTTATGATCCGCAAGTTTGATGGCGGGATGGAGCCGAGAAGCGTTGCGCTGAGACGTCAGGCAGTGGCGGAAGAGACTGCGGGCAGAGCGCTCCAGGGCTGATGAGGCAAGGGATCGGCGTGCATGCCGAAGCACGAGTAGATGGCGAGAATGCGGATGGAGATTCATGCAGCGCACCGGTCCGGTTGAGGTGGAGAGCGAAGCAGGAGTTGCGCGGCAGAGAGCCGTTCGACCACGTGCATGGTTCCGCCACAGACTGGACACTTCCATAGCGAGTGAGTCTGGTCGGTGGACGATGATGCTGCTGAAGGTGTCGTTTTCTCTAAGCCGCCAAGTAGTCGAAAGCACAGCGGCAACAGCGTGGCGCGGTTCCGGTTGGCGAGGAAGCCGAAGTTACGGATGCGGACGAAGCCGGGCGGCAGCAGGTGGAGCAGGAAGCGGCGCAGGAACTCTTCGACAGGCAGGGTCATGAGCCTCTTCTTGTTGCCGCGGGCGGAGTCGCGCCAGCGGAAGGTCACGTTGTCGTCGGCGAGCGCGACCAGTCTGCTGTTGGAGATGGCGACGCGATGAGTGTAGTTGCCGAGATAGCGCAGTACATGTTCCGGGCCGCCGAAAGGCCGCTTGGAGTAGACGACCCAGTCGTGGCGGAACAGCACACGTAGCCAGGCTGCGAAGGCTCGCGGTCGGGCAAGAGGCAGCAGGCTGCCGTAGAACTGGAGTTCCCCTCGATGGAAGGCCATGCGAAGTCCGGCGACGAACTTGCCGCGGAAGACGCGGCTGAGCACGCCGATGGGAAGAAAGAAGGATCGGCGTGAACGTATCCAGCGGGAGTGGTCCGGTGCGAGACCGCCAGCAGCGAGGACGCAGTGGACATGCGGATGAAACTGCAAGCGCTGGTTCCAACTGTGGAGCACACTGAAGAAACCGATCTCGGCACCAAGATGCCGGGGGTCGCGAGCAATCTCAAGCAACGTCTCGGCGCTGGCGTGAAAGAGCAGGTGGTAGATCAGCCGCTTGTTCTGCAAGGCGAGCGGGGCCAGTTCGCGCGGCAGCGTGAAGACGGCATGCACATAGCGAGTGGGCAGAAGTTCCCGTTCCCGCGCCTGGAGCCAGTGCAGGCGTGCGTTGCCCTGGCACCGTGGGCAATGGCGATTTCTGCACGAGTTGTATGAGATGGCGGTGGTATGTCCGCAGCCGGTGCAGCGATCGCGATGTCCACCCAGAGCGGCGGTGCGGCAGCGCGCAATCGCCAGCAGCACTTTTCGATGTTGCCAGTTGATCCACTTGCGACTGTGTTCGATAAAAGACTGTCCCGCACAGCGAACAATGTCGGCCATCTCCAGCAGAGGCCGGTTCATGAGCTGTGCTTGTGTCCTCCTTGTCCAGAGAAGGTGAGAGCATCGAGCGGGCTGGCGGTTGCGCTGAGATGCCGTTGGGACAGATGCAGATAGACGGTGGTTACTTCGAGGTCGCGATGTCCGAGCAGTATCTGGATCGTTCGCAGGTCGGCGCCGGCTTCGAGCAGATGTGTGGCGAAGCAGTGACGCAGTGTGTGCGGATGAATGTGCCTGTGCGTGAGGCCGGCGCGTTCGGCGGCCTTTTCACAAGCTGTCCAGAGGACCTTCGTTGTTACCGGATAGCTCGCCGTATGCCAGCGGTTGCCGGGAAAGAGCCACTCCGTCGGCTTGCGCCGGAGGCCACGCCAGTAAGTGCGCAGCGCTTCGAGCAGCTTCGGACTGAGCATGACATCGCGGTCCTTGCCGCCCTTGCCGCCCCGGATATGAACCACCATCCGCTGGCTGTCGATGTCGCTGACCTTCAAGTGGGCCGCTTCTGCGCGGCGTGCACCGGTGGCATAAAGCGTCATCAACAGGATGCGATGAAAGGGGGAATCTGCCGCGTCGATCAGGCGTGCAACTTCTTCCTGGCTGAGCACCTGCGGAAGATGCCGAACTTTCTTCGGATAGGGCGTCTCGGCGATGCTCCAGCCCCGCTTCAACACGTGGATATAGAAGAAGCGCAAGGCTGCCAGTCGCAGAATTACGGTGTTCGGGCTGAACTTGAACTTGGTGAATAGGGCCGCCTGATACTTGCGAATCTCCTCTGGGCCAAGCTGATCGGGCCGGCGATGAAAGTACTGGCTGAAATGCTCGACACCGTGGAGGTACGAGCGGATGGTGGTATCGGCGAAGTTGCGCCGCCGCAACTCCTCAAGCATGAGATAACGTAGTTGGTTCACAGAGAATCCTCCTCTGCGCACCAAGCTACCCCCGCTGCCTCAAATGTCAGTCCAAGAACACGCGCATGCGTCCGCCGCTGTTCTTGCGGCTTCGTTCAAGTCCGCTTCCCGGTAGTAGCGAAGCGTCATTCCGCAAAACGGAGTTTTCGGAAACTTCAGGCGAACTTTCCGAAAAGCTGACCTTCGGGAGCGAAGCGAAAAAGGCGATGTATACCGCAGGTTTGCTCAGCTCTGTCGGGCGTCGAAGTGGGCTCGGCGCCGACGCCACAGCCCGCGCAGAGCCTATGATTCAAAACCCCGTATGTAGGGGGTATTCGGCGGCCGCTGCCCCGTTTCAAAGAGCGGTCCGTGTGTTGAGTGATATTTCATGTTCATGAACGGCGTCTCGATGCGACGGCCGACGGCAGAGTAACGGCCATTCTCCCAATTTGATTCCATGTAGTAGTTCACAATGCCAGTTGACAGAAGCAGCCGCTCCGCATTGAACGGTTCCTTTCCGGTCAGCATCATCTCGGTGATCCAGTGCTCGTAGGCGTTCGCAGCGTGGTACTGCGAGATGGGGCCGGGAAAGCCAAGCATCGAGACTGTCGTCGGGTCTTTCTGCCCTTCGATTTCGCCGGCATAGGTCCAGCCCACACCCCCGCCCGAAATTACGGCCGCTTTGGTCCCATCGTTATACTCCACGATACAGACGTTTGGGTTCCGGCCTTCCTGAAAGTATCCTGGCTTCAGGGCAAAATTTTTCCGCACTGCTTCAAGCAGGTTGCCGGCCCAGGGATTGCGTTCGACCCACTGCCATGTTTCAGGCCCCCGAATGGACTGCACCGACTTGACGCCTGTCTCACCGCCCTTGCGGCGATCTACAAATGCCTGAAGCACGTCGACACAATGGAAGATGGCTCCCTCATCTGGGGAGCTTCCAACCAGGATCGAGTTTTTAATCGGCGTATCGATAGCGAGTTCTATCTCGGGCTTGCGGAAGTAAGTCGGTATGGAGGAACCCCCGGTCAGCGGAAAGTTCAGCTCACGGGATTTGTCAAACATCCACTTGGCGTCGTCCCAATTGTAGGAGAGGTGCTTGTCGTTAAACACGGGCACCGAGCGTTTGCTCTGCTCGAAAACCGCGATAACCTGGTGGTAAATCCACCAGCGCGGCAAGAGCCAGTGCCCCTTGAGATCGGTCGGATAATTCCCATGTTCTGCGACTATGACAACACCATCCACTGCAAGTTCCTTGCCGCCAAGCGTGACGGCTTCACCTACGGTTTTGTAGATCGGAATGTTTTTCGCTTTGCATACTTTCTGACCCAGTAAGCTCGTGTCAAACTGATGGATGTAAACGGACACCACGTCCACCCGTGAAGGAGTGTGGGCGCCCTGCCACCAATAACCGTCCAACAGCTTGTTTACGATCCAGTCCGCATGTGAAGTTGGGAGACCCCAAAAGCTGACGAGACAGGCGATACGAGGCCGTTTTTGCGCAGTCTGCGCAACAGCATCGGGTACGAGACCGGCCAAAGCCGTCAAACCGGCCAAACCGGCCATGCCGGTTATTCCCAGCATTTCACGCCGGGTGAAGAGAGAGTTCGACTCCATAGTTTCGGTGATTGAGGATGAATCTGCCGTCCTGGCTGCAATTTCGATTTGTTTCTTTTTCATAATAGTTATTTGATCCTGTTGGTTACAAGTTTATTTTCTTACAACAAATGCAGGATTAGTTCCGGTTAGCCTGTCATACGGCCAGAGCCTGAATCATTTTGCTGCGTCTGCGTTCTAATGGGCTAGCAGATCAATCTCAAACGGAATTCCAAGATTGTCTTCATTCAAAATCCGGCTTCTCGTATCGAACACGCAAGGCAGGAAGAGAATCTAGTACATCTCCGATTTGATTGATTCGATCATCCTTGATCGGTAACCCCGTCGCTGATCCGTCCTGAGTTTGCCCGTTCACCTGATACATATAGTCCACGAGTGGGAGGGTCGGGGTTCCGTACGTTGTCGTAAACCTCGTGGGCGTTCCGTCGGCAATGCTCCAGCCGAGAGCCTGTTTGCGACGGCTCTCCCTGCGGACCATGCGGATCATCCCTACTACGAGATCATCGATGAATGAGCCGGGCGACGATGCTATTTCGGAGCGAAGATACCAGAAATAGAATTGCCTTCTTCGATCGCGGTACAGATCATTTGCGCGTCCACGCGAGATAGGCAATGTCCTCCAAAAACTCGTGCAATTTGCTGGGCGCTTTCGGGTGGTCTTTTTCGGTTGTCGAAAAAGCTTGAGAAACACTTTGCCTTCCCGCAAAACGCTAACGTCTGTTCCTTCCACTTGAAGATCGTAGCGAACCTTTGGCCACAAGGCTGGCACTGCCGGCGGCGGCGGGTCACCTTCTTCTGTCGAGAAGCCCATTGGAATATTGCCGTACAGCTCTGCGGCGACGTGAAGGCTTCTCAGCGCCGGTGGGTGCGCATGCGGTTGCTGCGACACCACCGAGAGCAAATGCTGCTCCGGGTCTGGGTCGCGGATTGCATAGTGGTGGGGATGATTGCTAAAAACGATCATGCAATAAGGGTCTACATCATTGTGGTGCTTCTTGACGCTGTCTAAGAGCCTTTGCTAAGGCCGGGATAAGGCGTTACCGGGCTGCCGTCCCAGCACCCTTTCTGCCCACTTGAAAGGAAGGTTAGTATCAACAAAAATCACGAGTGGATACTCGGGCTTCTTCGCGACAGCGTCATTCATTAGCGGTCCTAGACGAAAGTCCGGCTTCTCTTCTGGCGTGCCCGGCCATCCCAGCACACCTTCCCGATGCTTGCTCTTCGCCTCCACTGACAGGAGTTGTCCAGTCGCTGCGTGGCGCACGGTGAATTCCGCATGCCGCGTACTTCCGTCTTTTTCGTCTTCATGTTGAACTGTGAAACCTGCTTGGTAGCACGTTGCCTCGGCAAACAGTTCGTGCCGTGCACCCTGGAATTGATCCCGAATCTTGAGTCGCTGTAACAACTCTTCATCAAGGCCGCCATTGTCATCAACAATGTAGAGGTCGTAAGCAAAGCAATTGTAGGCACCCACTGCGCCGGAGGGTAATGCCGCTCGGCTGCCATCGCTGCGGCGGCTGCGCATTCATGTACGCTGCGGCCTGCGCTCGCCAAGTGATGATCGGATGGCGATCAGCTTCGGGTTTAGCTGCTTCTGCCTTACACCAGTCCCTGCCAAGAACTTCAGGTACATAATCGCGCAGGAAGTCGAAAAAAAACTTCCATCTGGCTGAACGATAGATTCTGTTACGAACCGCGACGATTCGTTCCCCTTGCCACACGACGGTTGAAATCTGCGGCCTCACTTGACCGAAGCGGGCAACGCGCTCCTGCTCCTTGCGCTGCTCTTCATCAAACATGCGGATCGCTTTCGCGCGCAATCCTAGTGGGGCCTCTTTCCACACACGGCCGTCCTTCGATGCCATAATTCGTGGTCCTGCGGTCTCTGCTTTCGCCAAGCAGCACTTTTTGAACTTTAGACCGCTTCTGCGGGTGGTTCTTAAGCTCTACTTTTTCCCTTCCAGTCATTTCATTCCCGCCGGATGCGGCCAATCCCGATCATAGATGAGGACGGCGGACAGCCCGACTCTGGCGACAAATCCAGCCGGCCGTGGCCAGGTATTGGAAAATGGGTTGTCCGGCGACAGCTGATTGGGATCGGTAACGAGAAACGCCGTTCTCGTCACTCGGCCGTGTAGTCGGCTTTTCGTCCACTCGGACTGGTGCAGACCGGTAAAAACAGAAGCCGATTTCACGGACGAATCGCCGGCCGTCGATCAGTTCCTCCGCGACTCGTCGGAGTTGTCCTCCGCAATCGAAGAGCGTTTTTGAATAAAACGATGTTAACGAGTACTCAGATTTTCTAAAGGCGCCAAGCGAAGTAGTTTGGCTATTTCACACTTGGCGAATCATCGGTTTTCAAATCTCCCAAAGCATATTGGATCCCAGCCAATACATGTTCCATCATCGGCGTATTCGAATAGATATGTTCACTGTGCCCAAGGACTTCAACGAAGACCCGGCCCTTGCCCTCCCGCCGAATCCAACTCAGGGCATAGTCTCCGTCGGTCCGCTTGTACTTTTCTTTCGCCTTGTCCTCATCGCTCATCTTTGTGTAGTCAATGCTGGTTAGCACATGCACGTTTTTCCTGGAAAACGAGTCCTGCGCCATCGTGTATGTCTCGTCGTGAATCTGAAATTCCTGGCCGTGGAACATCGATGTCAGCGGACTCTTCGGATCGTCAATCTTCACCGTCAAAACCTGCGGATATATCCAGTGGAACTTGAAGTATCCCCCGATCATCGTATTGAACTCCGGCCAGGTTCCCGTGGGTGGCGCATCGGTCGCATGCTCGGCCGTGTGGTACGTATCCACCGCAGCATGGATCCCGACCAGGCCTTTTCCCCCACGCACAAAATCCATCAATGCCTTCTTGCGGGCCTCGGTCGCAGCCGCATCTTTCGGGTCATCCAGAAATGCAAGCGTCGTGCTATCCAGGAAGATCGCGTCGTATTGTGCCAGGTTCGTCGCTGTAACGTCGGCGGAGTCGTAACTGATCGTTGCCGTATATGCCCCTGTTTTCTCCCCCATGGCCTTGACCGTCTCCGCCGCCAAAGGAATTGAGGAGTGGA
>JAOAPF010000007.1 GCA_025462755.1 Edaphobacter sp. | reverse complement strand
GTGGACAAAAAGATGGTGGTAAGGAGTCGATGGCAGTTTCGCTACTACCGGATCGATCCTGTAACTTCCGAATTGCCCGTTAACCGTCCGGAACTCCGGAATTCGCCATCAAGTGCTCGAAGAGTGCATTGGCGATTTGGCGCTCATTGAGAGGGAATGCCGGAATGAGTGAAGCCAAGTGCGTTTGACATAACCCATATCGGCATTACTTGGCGACTTTCTTCCCCTCGAACGGAGTTAGAAAACACGGGATGTCTTGAACGTCGGTCCCGTTGATTGGTTAGATTGATCTCCGTTTATCGATACGGACGTCCGTTTACCGAGGTATCACTATGTCGCAATCAGCGGGGAAGTGTGAGACTAGTTGCAGCACTGGAGTCTGGCCGCGCCCGTCTCGAGCTAGCGCCCGCCGCCGCTAACCGGCGCGATCGTATGCCGACTTCACAGCGGCATTGATTGTTCACCTTCGGAATACACCCCACAAGTTCGATGTAAGCACCGATTTCGGCGTACGGGAGCAGTGCTTAGACGCGTTGATTATGAATACGGAGCTCACGCCTAATCCTGCTTAGAAATAATCTCGGCTAACACGTTGGCCACCACTTTTGTTTCTCCGCCGGCCTTCCAGACTGCGTACAGCGGAACTGAAACGTCTGGACCCGCGAGAGGACGGAAGACGACACTGCGCGGACGCAATTCCTCCAGGCTTTCTGGAATAAAGGCGATGCCAGCACCACCTGCTACCAACGGAAGGGCTGTTTGTATCAGGCGCACTTGCTGTGTCCTCTTCGGCACTACACCGTGCCGTCTGCACAGGTCGAGCACATATTCCCGAAAATCCGGCTGAGTCGTCTTCGGGGAGAGGATGAAGGTCTCGTCTGCAAGCTCCTTAATGGGAATTGCCTTTCGCGCTGCAAGAGGATGCTTCCTGGGTAGCGCAACCATGACTCGGTGTCTTGCGATTATCGCAGTATTGAGCGCTGGATCATTCGGGTGGAAGAGCATGAGGCCGATGTCGATCTTGAGCCAATGCAGTTGCTGCACCTGATCGAGAGGATCTGTCTCGTAAAGATCGACCTGGATGCGTGGATATTTTCGCCGAAGTCGATGCAGCAGTTCGGGAATCACTCGCGGTGCTGCCGTGCTCACGAAGCCGATGCGAACGGATCCGCTGTGGCCAACGTTGATGTCTCTTGCCTCTTCCACCGCAAGTGACAGCTCGTGCAGAATCGCTTGTGCTCGCGCAAGAAAGTTATTACCTGCAGGCAAAAGCGTCACGCGACGCGTGTTCCGCTCAAACAGTGCAGTGCCCAGCTCGTCTTCAAGCTGACGTATCTGTTGACTCAGGGCGGGTTGGGCCATATTGAGCGCGAGCGCCGCCTTGCCAAAGTGCAGATGCTCCGCGAGCGCAACAAAGTATCGAATTTGGCGGGTCTCAATCACAGTGACTCATTGGGAATGCGTCTTAGTCTTATAAGTAATCAGTCTAATCAATTATCAATCGACTCGCATCTACTTTGTGAGGTGATAAACGAGGTGACAAAAATACCTACGATGGAATGCGACGTCATTGTGATCGGCGGGGGAGCGGCTGGCGTTGGCGCAGCTGCAGGAGCTGCTCAGGCAGGCGCACGCACCTTGCTTATCGAGCGCGGCCCGTGCCTGGGCGGTGCGGCAACGCAGAAGAACGTTCTCGCCTATTGCGGTCTCTACACTCAATCCGATCCCTCCATGCAGGCCGTCAGTGGCGTAGCCTCAGCAGTGTTGGACCAGCTAAGAAGACTCGGCGGGGTCGAGGCCCCCGTACGTCTACCCGCTCCCAGCGGCAGGGTTGTCGCCATCATTGATCCTGAAGCGACGAAGATCGCTTTGGATCGGGTAGTTGCCGCGTGCGGGGCTCAGGTTCTGCTGCATACCACACTCGTGTATGCCGCTCGAGAGCGGGATGCAATCTCCTCGATCATCGTTCAGGACGGTCGCGGTCCGAGAGAGCTTTCCGCAAGGACCTTCGTCGATGCAAGCGGCGAGGGTATTCTCGCCGCCCTGAGCGGTTCGTCAGCTCGTTATGGGAACCACGGTGCCGTCCAGGTTGGAACGATGGCCGTGCGTTTTGCAGGTATCCGGCCCGGCGCCGACTGCTCACCTGAACGGTGGCGGGAGGCCATACGAAGTGCTAAGGCAAAAGGTAGGGCCCTGCTCAATAAAGAGGATGGACTCATTCTGCCTTTACCAATCTCAGGAGACATCATCACCTACTACGTCGACGCAGCCTACAACGCACTCGACGGCGCAAGCATTTCGCGCGCGGAAATCGAAGGTCGCGAACGTACGTGGGCCTACCTCGACGCGATACGGACCATCCCTGGCTATGAGGGTTGCTATATCGTCAGCAGCGGCCCCAAATTCGGAACGCGCGAGTCACGCCACATCGATGCGCAGTATCAGATCAGCGAACGCGACGTTGTCGAAGGTGCCCGATTTGATGACGTAGTGGCGCTCGGAGCGTGGCCGGTCGAGTTCCACCAGTCCGGCGATAAGCCGACGCTCTGGAAGAACGTCCACGACAACCAGACGTTCGACATTCCGCTAAGGGCACTGAAGAGCGTCGACACGCGCAACCTGTTTGCCGCCGGTCGCCTGGCAGACGGCGACAGTGGGGCAGGTAGCTCCATCCGCGTTATGGGAACAAGTTTCGCCACCGGGCAAGCTGCGGGTGTAGCAGCCGCCCTCTCAGCACAGGGCGAAGCCTCGGTTCCAGCCGTGCAGCGGGAACTGCGCCGTCAAGGAGCGGCAATCGATGCCGCTAGCCTTCAACCGGCTGTAGCTACTCCGTTATCTCTAACACTTTTGGCAAGCTAGTGAATTCGATCGAGTTCACGACGGTAAATGCACAGCAATCAAAGCGCAGGCCGATTTCGATCAGCAGCCCCTCGCGGGCGCCGATTCCTGATCCCCTGTAGTGGGTTTCTGGCCTTCAAAAACCAGGATGGCGGAAACGGAAGAGAACCGCACAATTGTCTCAACGCCACCTTTTTCTCAACACCAACGCTCCTTTCAACTCCAACTCTGAAGACGCGCACTCTGCCGATGGTCTCTTCTTCGACAGCGTGGCAAGGATTCGTCTTTTATATTTGACCTCCCAAAACCGAAAGAGAGGCTTTACTGTGTACCACCGTTCCAGATTTACTCTCATCTTGGGCCTCTTCGTCGCGCTTCTGGCTGCGAAAACAGCCAGAGCTCAAACTATTAATGTTTCCTCAACTTGGATGAACTTCACCAGCACTCCTTCGGATACTCAAGCGTCTCAATACTCGGGACTTATTTCTAGTCTGCGGAATGCGGCCGCAACTAGTTTTCGAAATGGCGTAATGATCACTCCGACTACCAGCAGCGAGCAAAGTGCAAACCTTATCACTATGCAACTTACGGATGTCGGCCGTACTGATCCGGACACGGGCCAAAACCCAACGATGACGCTTTGGTTTACGGCGGATAACTTATATTTGCGTGGCTTTACGAACACCCAAGGTCAGACGTTTTACTTTAATGAGCCGTCAACCAATGGCAACCCTGGCTATAGCTTACCGCAGGCTTTTGAGTCGACGTCACAGGGGCAAGCATTTGGTCCAGCGGGGTGGATGACCGGGCTTGGTATGAGCTCGAACTATAACAGCCTAACGCAAGCATCTGGACTCAACAGAAGCAACATAAGCTTGGGTTGGCCAAATTTCTACAACGCTTTCTACACCCTGGCGTACTATGGCGTTAATGGGAACAGCTCATATTCAGGATGTGCCGCATCACTCCTGCTGATGATCCAGTACTCTTCGGAGGCTGCCCGCTTCAACGACGTTTATGGGTTCACCTCTGTCTGGGTGCAAAGATATGCGGCTGACAACGAATCAACCTCACTTCCCCTCTGGATGCAATACATGGAGAACAGCTGGGCCCAAATCTCGAACTATGGATGGCAAGATTCACAATATGCCGGTACAGCTCCACTAAACGTAACAGGAATGAATCCGGACAATTCAGGTAATTCATATACATTCAACTCCTTTGGAGACGTCCAGCGCTTCATTGCGGTGATGCTCAATAACGATGAAGTTTATGATCCTGAAATGGGTAGCTATTGGGGCGACTGGAAGCACGATGAACTTTAGCCTCAGTATGTTGAGTCGGCGTTGCGCGATGACCATAATAGCTCACCGACAGGAGAGCAGAATGCACTCGTCCCGACGGCGTAGCTACAAATAAGCAGCGCCATCCTGAGTTCCGGTAAGTTGCGGGCTAAGATCGCGGCAACGTAATCCTAATTAGTATTATGTTGTCGCGATATCTGTCGCCAGCTAGTTGCTCCGTAGCGAGATATTCTGAATATCTCTAAGAAGAGAACTCGCAAGGTAATAGCGGTGCGTGCGATCAATAGCGTATCGGGCTGAAAACACAAGAAGGCGCCTTCAGGCGGGAAGCGCATATTGCAGAATGAATGCCGATTATTGGAGCTCCATGATTAGTTATCAGCTGTACTGCATTGGCTACGATCGTGCCATTCTGCGCTTTGTGCTGCTGCCGCTTGTCGGCCTGTTGTATTTCTGTCTCCCATTAGACGGCCAGACTATTCACGAGGACAATAAGAGCGCTGCTCTGTTCGGTCAGGTCACGCAATCCGGAGTACCCGTAGCCTCCGCGACCGTGAACGCCTACGAGGAAGTCAATAATGGCAGCTACATACGCCTCGACGGGAAATGTTCCAGCCAAACAAACAATGCAGGGCAGTACCTCTGCCGCGGACTTTCGGCGGGCAGGTATCTTCTTTCCGTACACATGCGGGGTAAGTCAGCGCAGTCTGCTTCTACGGCCGCGATCGCCTTTTATTATCAGACCTCCAATCTGGCCGATGCCGAGTTAATCAGTGTTCGTGACGGGCAAAATGAGCTCATCGAGATGGAGCTTGGTAGTCACCCTGCATTCACCGTAACTGGAGAATTGTTGGCGCGGCCTCAATCCCCGGCACTGTCCCTGCTTGCTGTGGGCCGACATGGCGAGACCATGCCGTCCGGTCTCAGCCCTTCTTATGATCCAGTCAGCGGTGCATTCCGCTTCAAGGGCGTCCCTCCCGGGCAATATTCTCTCCTCGCCTTGTGGCATGACAGTGAAAGAGCACACAGCAACGAAGTTGCCGTGACCGTCACAGATCAGGATGTAACTGCTCTTCAAGTTGCGGATGCTGGCACCGTCCATCTGGCCGTCGAGCTTCAGCCTTGCGAAGGAGGATCTGCGGCCGTTAGCCAACTCTCCCTTAAGCCAGCAGATGGCCACCTGACGGGTGGCGCACAATTCGCGCTGGTTTCACCAGGAGCAACCAATCGGTTCGACTTCCCAGATGTTCCCGGCGGCAAATATTTTGTTTGCCTTGCCGGCGGCAAAAGCGCCTACATCGCGGGAACCTCGTTGGCCCCTCAAGGCGCCGGGAACCTCATCAGTGTTCCCGATGGAGGCGGATCCATAACCGCTGACGTGCAGATGGGTTGCGAAGCATCCAGCCTTGCCGGAACAGTCGATACGGAAGATGGCATCGACAGGCAGGCTTACGTCGTCCTGCGCTCCTCGCTAACAGGAGAGATGTTCCAGCGGAATGCTGACGCTGACGGGAAGTTCGTGTTTAGCGGTATCGCTCCTGGGGAGTATAGGGTCTACGCTGTTCCGGCGAGCGGTCAGAACAACTCCCAAAATAGTGCGCTCATCGATGAGACGACAGGCGCTTCGGTCACTCTCGATCCGAACAAAACTACCAGGATCGTGGTACCGCTGACACAATGACCCTGTTGTGTTAAATGAGGTGAGCGCAGCAAACTCTCTCGTTCTGCATCATCGCCGAGTCACTCGCCGACAAATGATCCCAATTCACATGTCTGTATAGTCGCCTTCTCGGACAGGGTGTTTGGCAATCGCCTCAATTTCTCCTTACGGGCCGGGAACCAGGATGACCCGGTCGGTCTGCAGGCTCTTTCGCTCGCCCAGACTGAGCAGGCCCTTCGGATTCCGATCACGGTCGATCAATTGCCGTCGCAGACCATATCCGGCCGGTCCCCCTTGGCGAAATCCAAGCTCGATCAGGCGGCATTGACCCGAAAACACTTTGACCGACAGCTCCCGGCTGTATTCCGCAGCCATCGAACGCTTCAACGTCTTCAGCACGGAAGACGACATGCTGCCGTCGTTCTCGAATCGTTCTGCACAGTACTGGACGCGGATGCCTGCCTCTTGCAGGACGTATTCGTAATAGGCACTCTCATCCACATCCTGGAAACGGCCCCACCCGCTGACCTCGTAAACGAGCAGAGCAGAAAAGTGGGCCTGCTTGTTTTCCACGTCCGACATCAATCGATTCAGACCCTCCCGACCAGCGATATTTAGGCCGCTCCTTCCGTGATCCGAGTACGCCTGAACGATTTCCATACCGTGTGAGGCGGCGTATTGACGGATCACTTCCAATTGGTTTTCGGGGGAATATTGTTGGTGCTCGGTGGACATGCGCACGTATTGCGCTGCCCGGGAGGGCAGATGCGGGTGGGGACGCAGTAGCCGTTTTCTCCATTCGTATGCCACCAACTCTTGCAGGAAATCCCCTATGCTGTTCGGCATCTGGCGAGTCCTCAAAAGACTCCGTTTGATTAGTGGCAAAGGGACGTTCTTTTCACGACAAGACGGGCAAATTTAATTGTGGGAAATCTCGAGGAGTCTCGAGGAGGTCGGTGCGGCGAGGAAGTTCGTCGATGGCGGCTATCAGGGAATGATCATTCCCTGATAGCTAATCAATAATTCCCTGTTCCGAACCGGCCTGGATCAGACCAAACCGCCATAAGTCTTGTATATCCAGGGGGATAGAGGATTTCTATACGGCGACTTCGGTGCGAAGGCCCAAAAATTCTCTGTTTTATTCCCTGTTAACGGGAATTGGCCGGAGAGCGGTTCGCTCTGGACTCTATCCACCGCCAGACAGTCTTCGCCCTAGGTCTCTCTTCAAACAAAACCCTCAAAAGACCTAAATATCGGCACAAACTGCGAGTCAAAGTTCCGTGGAGAAGCACCCCGCGTCTGGCGGGAAGCGACTTTCTGGACGGCTCCTCTTCCGAGGCGCAGGAGAAGGTCCGGTTTCCGCTTCACCATCGGCTCCTTGGTTGCGAAAACTCCCGCGGCTGTGACCTGGAATGGGACCGGTTCCTGATCATGGCAACCGTGATCGGAGTAGAGGGGGAGCACTGTCGCGACCGTCTCCAAATCAAGGTAGTCGCAAGGCCATGCGATTCGAGTTGAGTGCATCTTTCAGACCAACTTCGACAATGAGCCTATCAGACAATACGGAGCTTTTGGCCCGCTGCTGTCCGTCGTTGAGCCCCAAATCGCCCGGAATCGAAGCCAAATCCACAATACCTGCGGCAGATAGCCGAGCCAGCTTTTTGTAGTGCAGGTTGGGAAGTTCGAGGATTAGTGCAGGATTGTACTAATTTCTCAAAGAGAATCCGGCTAACGTCGCTTGCAACTGGATGCTTCTATGGGTAAGCGCAAAGGCTTAACCCGCAGCCTCCTGGAGAAATTTCGCGACCGCATGAGGATCGTTGAGCATGACATCGTGACCGCTCTCAATTGTATGGATGACCCAGGCAGGATCATCTTTCAGGCGATCGTAGAACTGTCCGAATGGGCTAGGGAACTCCGTCTCCCAGATAGCCATAACAAACATCCGCTTCTTCACCTTGAGGTGATCACCCTTCAGCCGGACGCCCTCAAGCATAGAGGCCACAGGATGTGGGGTGGTTTTCTCATCAAACCAAGCACGATCCTGTTCGTTCAGAGCGAACGACGCAGAGGGAACGGTTACACAAGCAATACCTCCAAGCTGCGTGGCCATCTTGATCGCGTAGAGCTGAAAAGCCTCAGACGATAGTGCGAAGACCGAATCTCCATCCTGCGGAACGAACGCATCGAGATAGACAAGAGAAGAGATGCTTCCCGGGATTTGATCCACAACACCACTGATAACGAGCCCACCATAGGAATGACCACAGAGGACGACGTCCTTAAGCTCTTCAAACCTGATGAGATTGACGATGTCCTGAATATGGGTGGTTAGATTAACACCCGCATTCAAGAGATGACTACGCTCTGCTAAGCCAGTTAGCGTGGGAGTGTAGACCGTGTGGCCATTTTCTCGAAGCTGCTTCGCCACTCGATCCCACACCCATCCACCGCGCCAGCCACCGTGAACCAATACGAAAGTCGCCACTTTGTCCCCCTGCTTAGTGAGTATTTATACCGGTAACGCCCTAAGTCCCAATATTGCGTAGCTCAGACTCTTAGTGCTTTGGTGACCAGATCGAGACTCAGGGTTCCGGCTCCCCTTTACCAAAGATTCTCGCTTGCTGAGCCTTGCCGACGCCTCCCTGAATCGGATCCGGGACAAGCCGCATGCGATGGAATCTAGTGAGCTTTCGCTGATTGATCTGTACTCGTTCCGAGAAGTTCGTTTGATCGTCACTTTCGAAATGTGGGTCGACTTTACTGTTAGCCATACACTGATGCTAGCGTGCATGGCGAACAGTATTTTGCTAGTCGGTACCTGGTTTTGACATAAAGCGCTACAAAATGTCACGACGGTACTGCCTTGGGGTTACCCCAATAACTCGCCTAAATACACGCGAAAACTGTGATTGGCTCGTAAAGCCAAAAGATTCTGCAATATCGATAATTCTTAGGGACCGTTTTTTCATCAACGATTGGGCTTTCTCGATGCGCAGTCGCAGAAAATATTGATGAGGTGTACGCTCTGTGGCCGCCCGGAACATCCGCAGGAAGTGATCTCTGCTGTAACCGCTCTCCGCAGCTATCGTCTTGAGATCGAGATCGATACTTAAATCAGCGTTCATCCGCTCGATGACGCGCCGCAGCTTGTGAGTTGGTAACGCCCCTTGGGGTAAATCTGTAAATTGCCTGTCTTCTCCGAGAGAGAATAAACGTAAGGTGAACGCGTAGATCAAGTGATCGATATAGAGATTGTCAGACGGCTCCCCGGACTTCGCCGCATTTTCCAAAAGCCTCATAAGGTAACCTAACGATTCATCGCGGATATCTGTTTGCACTCGAAGTTGTGCGACAGGATTAGAATCTAGTTCTTTTGAAACCTCCTCACCAAATTCTGGATCCAATCCACACACGATTACGTTTGTCTGGGTAAATAAGCGCAGTTTTGGTCGTATTCCAGCCGGGGAAAAACAGCATGTCCCCGGATACTTCGAGAATGGTCTTAGATGCCCCCTCCAATCAGGACGTTCACCAAGGGACACATGCTGCTGAGATGCAAACTCAACAATATGATGAGTGACCGAAAGATCTGGAAGCTCGCATGGCGGTACTTCATAACGTTCGACGACCAAGCCCCTCCATCCAAGTCCAGTGCTCGAAAACAAAGGTTGAGGTAACGATTGATATCGGCACATTGAACCCTGCTTGTTCACGATTTCGCTTTCACTCATAAAGTTTTTCACCAATCATCATCGTCACCTGCCGGAACCGGTGGGCATTGGTGTGAGCGACGTAGATAATGACCTGCTCGAATCCATCGTACGGTTCCTTCGCTTGCTCGATTGTCCTCGCGATCTTCCAGTGCTTGGGCCGATAGCGGAGCGTGAAGTGCTATGGCGCCTAATCAACGGAGCACAAGGGGCACCAAACATATAGAGTCGAGATGTGACACGATGGCGTTAGGTTATGCCTTATCTGTTTCCGCTGCTTTCGTTTGGCGGTGCATAACCGTGACTCCGTTTTCACATCTCGCTCATCGAACCGGACATGTCAGTACGCGGCTAGCCGCGTACTGACTGCACCTAAACCGGCTGAAGACTTTGGTTCACAATCTCTGCTCCGATTGGCTAGCGAAACCAAAGTCGGCTAAAAATGCTGTTGCATTTGGTTGCCCATTTGAGGCAGTCAACCCGCCATCGACAGGTAGATTCACGCCATTTACAAAAGTTGCATCTTCGCTTGCGAGAAATGCGATTACGCTGGCCACTTCTTCAGGAATTGCACCACGCCCAAGCGGGATGCGCTCGAGAAACTTGGTCATCAGGGCAGCGTGTTGCTCGATAGGTTTCGTCATTTCGGTGAACGTCGTGCCAGGAGCGACCGCATTGACCCGCACTCCACTGATGCCCAGTTCAAGCGCAAGCGCTCTGGTCAAATTTGAGACTGCCCCCTTTGAAGCATTGTAAGCGCTGTTATACCAATCCCCGCCGAGTCCACAGGTAGAGGAAACATTGATGATGGAACCCTTTGACTTGAGGAGGTGAGGAAGAGCGGACCGGATTGCAAAGTAGACACTATCAACGTTAGTCTGCATGATTTTGTGCCAGCTTTCAATCGAAGTTCCGAGGATGGGTCCGATGATCTCGATACCGGCGTTGTTCACAAGAACGTCAATCCGGTCAAACCTCGAAACAGTTTCATCAACCATTGCCTGCAAATATGTTCGGTCAGAAACATCACCACTATGAATCAGCACTCTCCCGGGGTCGAAGCCCGATGAGGTCTCAACCAGCTTATCTCTCCGAATGTCGTTTAACACGACGAATGCACCGTCATCTAGAAATCGCTTTGCTGTCGCTGCTCCGATACCAGAAGCCGCACCTGTAACAATTACTACCTTACCGTCGAATCTGCTCATCGTCTTCATCTCCTTTTCATTTCTGCCTTTAGGGCATTATCGGGACATACTGCTAATCATCGTCGCGATGAGATTTTGTAGTCTGCTACACATGCGACAACGATACTTTTCGTATCTCAACTCGACACATGCTGTATTCTTCTTTTAGTAGAACGTACGTTACCTTAGATATGGAAACGTGCGTTATAGATTCAGATTTGCTTTGTGTGTTTTGTGTTATTCGTCTTAACTGTCCGTTCACGGAGCGGTGAGTCGTTGGCGCTGGAACTTTCATCTTGATATTGAGTCCCAGTACCTCAGGAAGGACACGATGAAGAAGTGGTCAGCAGACAATCCGAAGGCCGCGCTGATGGAGCAGAAGCGCACCGCCATCGTGGCGGCGGCACGGGAGAGCTTTCTCGAGAGCGGCTTCTCCCAGGCATCGATGGATGGCATCGCAAGACTTGCCGAAGTTTCGGTAAAGACAATCTACGGTCATTTCGAGAACAAGCGAGAGCTGTTCAACGCGGTGATGCGAGCTGCATGTCTCGCAGAGGGCGCGCCCCAAGAGCCGCAGGATGAAGCCGCACTCTCTGCAAGGTTTCCCTGGTTCACAGACCCCACAGAGCAAGGCCTGATGGAAGGCGGCCGGGAGTATCTCCGTCATCTCTTATCGACGGAGCAACTGGCGCTGTATCGCGTGGTGACACGGGACGCTGACCGCTTTCCTGAAATTGGCGTGCAATATCAAAAGGACGTCGTAGCCGGAAGGACAGATATTCTAATGAAATATCTCGGACGCACTGCACGAATGAACAAATGGCGTCTGACGAGCACGCAGCAGGCCGGCGCCGTTTATGATGCGCTGCTCAGAGCAGGTCTCTTCGAGGAGGTACTGCATGGCATACGCCCTCCAGAGCCGAGAGTGATCGCGAGACATGCTCGCTCAGCTGCAAATGTTATGTGGAAGCTGATGGAAGCTGGCATCATGAGCACAGTTTGAACCCGCCTGTGTCGTATACCTGGTATCCAACTCGAAGCTGAACCATTTGGACGGGTAGTCGGCTTTCCGGACATGTGACGGCCCCTGGAAAAAAGTGGCCACAAGCTATCACACCTTGCGCGTCTGGTACAGATGGGACAAGGGGGGTACTGAAGGGCGATCTTCTGCCGATAGCGTCGGCATATTCTCTTCCTCTCGTGATGAACCCCCCTTCGAAACTGAAACGGTTTATTGCGAAGCTTGAGTGAGCGGATTTGATACGGTCAGGGGCCTACGGGAGAAATGCAAGCACCACCGACGCAATGCTGACGCATGACAGTCCGGCCGCGGTGGTCGAGAAGCCAATGCAAAAAGAAGTTCTCGACCATATTTCTCTGGTACCCGTGTGCAGCTCTTCGATCTAAGCTACGGTCAACCAAAGCGATTCCAGCCCGTTGAATGATGGCGCGATCTTGCGTACAGGATCTGGCCCTGGCGTTAGCGAGATATCGGGGAAACGTTTCAGAAGCATCGAAAAGGCTATCTGTGCCTCCGCGCGAGCAAGCGGAGCTCCGAGACAGAAGTGCGCAGCGCCGCCAAACGAATAGTGCCGCTTGTTCTCACGTTCTATATCGAACGTATGAGGATCCTGATGCAGCGCCGGGTCATGATTGGCCGCGCCCAGCAAAGCATAAATTGCCTGACCTGAGTGCATAGGGCAACCTTCGATGCGGGTCGAATCGCTGGCCACACGGCCCACATGGCTTACAGGAGAGTCGTAGCGCAGCATCTCTTCTACCGCTCCGGGAATCAGAGCTGGATTGGCGCGAAGCTTCTCCATCTGCTCCGGATGCTTCAGCAGGGCCAACATTCCATTGCCAATCAGATCCGTTGTGGTAACGTTGCCCGCGAAGAGCAGGAGCTCGCACGTGCTGATGATCTCCCACTCTAAAAGCTTATGTTCTCCCTCATGTGCGGTGATCAACTCACTCACCAGATCCGTGCCACGATGCTCTCTACGCTCGTCAAAGATCTGTTTCAGGTAGCCTTGGAAGTTTTCCGATCCCCATTGGAGCCTCTCCAGCTGCTCAGGGGTGGGCTTGGGATTAAAAATCTGGCTCAGGGCCTTGGACCATCGTTGAAAGTCTTCGCGTTTGTCCCTATGGACACAAAGCACCTCTGCGATGACGGCCGTGGGAAAGGGCTCAGCGAAATCTTCCATCAAATCAAAAGAGTAACGACCCCGAAGAGAGTCGAGCAGATCGGAGGTGATTTGCTCAATCTTGGGTCGCAGAGCATCGATCGAGACTTGGTTGAAGGCTTTGGAGACAAGATCGCGGACCCGTTTGTGATCGGGGTCATCCATGCGCAGAAGGTTTGGCCTGTAGCTCTCGTCGACGCGGTGGACCCTCCGCAGCCCGGAATCAGGGTCGGATTTACGCGGGTCGCAGTAAATGTCTCGATCGTTGATGACCTTTGCGATATCCGCTGCCCGGGTGAGGATAACGATCTTTGAAGATTCATCCAGCAAAATCGGATGCGTGGAGCGAAGTTCATCCATCACTCGCTGCGGGTGGTTCCTGAACTCTGGATTCAACGCACTCACGGTTTCAACGCTCGGCTTCTGTCGATTCAAGTTTTCTCCTCGCAATGAATTAAACCGACAGGAGCGAATTTATTCCCTCCGCGCTTATTCTTACCCAGTTGCCACCTTCCTCTTTTGTTTTGCGTCTCTGTTCTTGCCGTTCTATTTTTGCTGCTTCGTTTTACCGTTTTGCCTCTGAGCGCAGCGAAGGACCCCGGAGAGGCAACACAGAGGGAGCAAAGTAACCTGTAACGAAGCGCCAAAACAAGGCGCACCGCAACAACAAAGGTTGTCCGTGAGACCGAAGCCGAGGCCATTACCCTTCGTCATAGGTATGCCCGTACCACTATGGAACTCATCGCAGCGCGTCAGATGCACTCGTGGAGGCGTAGCGTACCACTGGCTCCAACAAAAGCTCCGTGACTCTCGCGGTCGCTGCAATGCTCTCGGATCGACTGCTTACTTTCGATCTGACTGATACGACCCGCGGCAAGACTCGGAAAGACAGGATCGTTACTGCCCTGCACAAAGCCGCAGACGTTTACTCCGGGGGAGGAATCCCTCGTTCTTCTGGACATCTGGGTCGGCTGTCGAACCGATCCGGAGATGAAGGAGAAACTCGCGAATCTTGTAACGGAAATGAACGACAAAGTTGTCGAACGCTGGTTACAGGTCGCGAAGCTGGACAAACTTACACCAGAGGAGCAGGCATATGGTCTTCTCTTCCGAGCTGCCATGCGCGGGCTGATGGTGGAGCGAATTCTGCATGGAACGAACTCCGTTCAGAAACAGGCGATTCTCCTTCTGATCGATTTCGGCGGCGAGGTTTCCAGTTGAAATTGGAGATCCAGGATCAACATTTTCTTACCAATTCCGCCGCACTCACATTGGAAACGGTTTCCATTCTCAACTAGCGAGGACAGACGAGTCACTCAGCGAGGTGTTCTGTCAGCGCCTTTCTCCGCGTTCCGGGTGAGGCCGCTTTCCGATCAGGCCCTGGAGGTGCATTCTCATGACTTCCACTAATCCTGCCGGACACGTCGGTGGGTATCGGCGTGAGGTGGACTTTCAGAAATTAGGCCCAGCTTTGATAATCGCGTCTAGTCTGGTGCTTGCCATCCGAACGGCGCGGTGGCCTCCGACGCACAGTGACGGCCTCGCAAATATGGAATGGGAAAAGGACATCGAGCACAGCGTCCGCATCGGGAAGATCGTTCTTTCTCATGTCACCGCAGGCTGTCCAGTGATGTTTCAGATGAAAAATTCGCTTTGGTATGTTGCGACAGATGATGAAGTAGCTAAGTGATCAGAATCATACTGGCCTGCCTCGGGATTCTAACGGACTTTGGCCTTTATTCTCTAAGGCACCTAAGCAATCTGGAAACGAAAATCGTGTTCGACGCCGGACTTCGATGCGCCCGTTGAAAATATACGCTTCTGGCTATTCTTGATATTGCTCTGCTTATATTCCTGAAGTTTGAATTTATGTCCAGTTGAATTCAGCGAGATCAGCAGACCAACCCTCAACTCGTCAGCTCCTACCCGGAAAGGTGTGTAGCACTGACCAAAGCCGTCTAAGGCCACTGCACGACAACTCCTTGGATCACTTAAACACGATCTTGGCCATCATTCCCTGGTCCTCGTGCTTCATAAGATGGCAGTGAAACAGGGAGGTGCCGCGGATAATTGGATCCGTAAAATCCATAATCAGATCGACAGACCCCTTAGCGGGAACGTTGACCGTATCTAGCCATTCGGGCTGTACTTCTGCTTTGCCGTTTGTCTTATAGGCAAGAAAGTGAATCTGATGGATGTGGAAGGGATGAAGTTCGCTCGTGTCGTTCAAAACATGCCAATGTTGGTAGTCGCCGATCTGAACGGTCGTCATGGGACCGTCTTCCGGTGAGTATTTGCGGCGATTGATGAAGTAGGAGCCCTGAGAGTTTTCGTTGAAGCGTACGCTATAATCTGGTGCGCGGGACTCGTACTTAGCGAGGAAGACAGCCGACAGTGGTCTGTACAGCGGAGGCGTTTGACTGACAACGCTTCGGGCGGTAACCGGCGGGTGCACATCTGCCACTGGATCGAGGTCGGCAAGCACCATCGCAGGGTTTGCATCTCCGGACCGACCTGTATCGACGCATGAACTCCGCAAGGATGCCCTGACGCCCGCCCGCGGGCCGGTTACGATTGCTTCAATCCGTCCTGCCGGCGGAAGGAGCACGTGCTCAACGGTCTCCGGGCGACGTGCAGGATCATGAAATGTTAGTGGCATACCATCCCGCGCAACGACTGTCATCTGCTCCGAGTCGATACTGAGATCGGCGTAAAGATCTGGCGAGGCGTTTACGATGCGCCAAAATTGCCGTTCACCCGGCGCGATAGGAATTGCCGGACGAGTGACGCCGTTGACGGTAAAGATACGTTCGGGCGATTCGTTGGATACGCTACACCGAACGTCGAGAAGTTGCGCGAGCTTCTCCCGTAGGGGCGGATGGGGATCGTGCGCCCGGAGCTCTGCATCGCGCATTATAAGAATGCGTTCCTTCATGCCGCGCACTTCCGGAACGTAGCGATCGATGTCGTCGATGATAAGAGCACCCGACATACCATCGAGAGCTTGCCGGTAGCTTTCGCCGTGCGGATGCGTGTGATACCAGTAGAGACCGGGAGGCTGATCGAGCGGGACATCAACGCGGTATTGGATTGATTCTCCCGGCATTGCCATCATCGAGATTGTGTCGTCCTGAGGCGATTCCGGTGAAACATGAAGGCCATGGAAATGAAGGTTACTCATGTTCATACATGGTCCACTGGCGCACTGTTCGGTCGAGTGAATGGACATCTGATTTCGATAGTTGACCCGAAGAGATTCTCCAGGCAAGACATGAATGACAGGCGGGGTCTCATGGCCCTCATAGTTGAACGAGCCTTTGCCTGAGTGCGGATCATTCACCGCCTCCGAAACGAGAGAACTTCTTGCAACGGGAAGCTCAGGCAATGCGCTTTGAGAGACCGGGGCACGATCCGGCGGCACTGGTTCACGAGAGGAACAACCGAGCAAAAGGAGGCTGAACCCCGCCACTCATCGAGCACGCTTTGCGCGCCCGCATATCCGTATCGCGTCAGCATCTCGTGGAATCGCTCGGCCCGCTTCGCAATATCGGCCGGGTCTTGCGTATAGATGTGCCAGGAAAGAAAGTCCAGCGGAAGCGCGCGCTGCCTTGCGTATGCAAGAAAACCATCGAGAAACGGCTCATGACCGGCAAGCGCCGGTCGGCCGACGCGAAGCGTCGGATCCACTCGTTTCAGCGCGCGCCGTGACATCATACAGACGGTAGTACTGCTCCGGCGTGCCGGACCAGAAATCGGCGATATCCGGCTCGTTCCACACCTCCCAATATCGAATGTTGGCGTGGAGTCCGTTGTCCCATCCCTCGTTGTAATGCCGAACGATGTGCTCCACTACGGCCGCCCACTTCTGATAATCGGGCGGCGGCGCGTTATGCCGAATAGCGCTCTTGCCCTCGGCGCTGTAGCCCATGCGAAAGATAATGTTGATCCCGAGATCGGTGATCGTCTTCACAAAAAAATCGCTCGCCGCGAAGTTGTAGCTCTCCGCCCGCTCCGGATCGGCATTCCAGTCCGGAAACAGAAATTCCATATCGAGAACGTCGCCATAGCTCCAGCTCACATCGTGCAGCCGCACGTTCTGGACGCCGAGCTCTCGGTAATAGCGTGTCAGATCGACAACGCCATGCTGGCAGAGCGGCCCGTTATCCACGTCGTTGAACCGACGAATCGTGCCAGCAATACGCGAGGCATCGATAGCGATACTTTGCGCAACAGCAGTGCAGGCCAGCAGGGCGCACACCGCAAAGGCGGCCAGCCATCGAACTCCGCTGCAACAGGCTGTCATGGCGCGGGGCAAAAGTGCTGCCTCAGTTCCGTAGTCGATTTGGACTTCCAGTGCCGGCTGTAATTCTCAACGGAGGAGAAGCTGCGGCTCCACATGCGATCTGTATATAAGGTTCCTTTCAGATGATCGATCTCATGTTGCAGAATGCGCGCATACCAGCCCTCCGCTTCGATCTCCATCGTCGTCCCGGACTCGTCCAGGGCCTGCACTCGCACCTTCCGCGCGCGAGGCACCATCGCCATAAATCCAGGCAGGCTCAGGCAACCCTCAAAAAAGCTTAACTCCGGCGGCGATAGCAACTCGATTTCTGGATTGATCAGCACATGAAAAGGAACCGGGTGCCGTACCCGTTCCTTGAGCTCCACCGCCGTCAATTTCGCCTGGTATTCCGCTTTGTCCTCGACAATCGCCAGTTGCAGAGGCTCCCCAATCTGCGGAGCCGCCAGCCCGACGCCCGGCGAATCCGCCAGCGTCTCCCGCATATGTTCGATCAGCTCGCGAATGCGCTCGCTCCCGATCTCTTCCGGACGAAGCTGCCGCGCCGCATCGCGCAGCAGAGGCTCACCCACACTGGCTATTTTGATTCTCATCTTTCTGCCCCTTCAGTCCCGCGCACTACAAGGCGCCGGTTACACTTTCTTTCGGTCCGCGGCCTTCTTTAGCCGATAAGGAACTCTCGATCCACAGGGATTTGCATCGAATTCGCCAGGCTATTCGTTTCCGCAGCCATGCCGACGACCGCCAAAAACTCAGCATACTGCTCGTCGGAAAGACCTTTGGCGCGCGCCGCGGCCGTGTGCGAGTGGACGCAGTAGCTGCAGCTGTTCGCTGTTGATACCGCGATATAGACCAGCTCCTTTGTGAGCGGATCGAGCACTCCGGGTTCCATCATCACCTGTTTCACACTCGACCACGTCCGTTCGAGGAGCCGGGGCTGGTTCGCGAGAGCACGCCAGAAATTGTTCACAAAATCTGATTTGCGAATTGCCCGTATATCGTCGAACACGGTCTTCACATCCGGGACAATTGCAGCTTCCTCATCAGTCCAGAGTTTGATGGTCGCCATTCGGTATTACCTCCACTGCAATCATAAGGATCCTTCTTCCGTGCTTACCAGTTTTCCGAAATCCCGCCAAAGATCAAAATCAGATCGAGTTCCTGGCTCCGCACTGTCTGAAAGAGCCCTTTCGAGAAATACAACGAGTGAGCACAGGTGGAGAGAAGGAGCGGGCACATCCGCCGCACCCGCCCCGTGGCGGATTGGCTTTTGCACTTCATGCCATCGGCATGTAGCTACATGCCGAACGCCGCCTGGCGAAGGCGGGGGTAGCAAGGCGCAGGGGGAGGGGGATCACCCACCCTTGGAGCGGAAGCGCAAGCTGGAGAGGAAAGGGCGGAGCGCAGCGGAGGTCTGCACAAGCGAAGCGCGGAAGATTGGGGGATCCCAGCGAAGTTGATCTGTCATACTGCCAAGCGGACCTGCTTACGTCGGGCTCTTAGCGATCGATCAGTGCCTGGATGGCCCGGAAAGGTCCGTATGAGCGCCAGAACGCACCAGGGGGCCACTTAGCGCGGTAATGAGGCCTTTCTGGAGTGCACAACAACTCACGTGCAGGCGTAGCAGATTCTTGCGACAGGGCTGCAACATCGTC